>DATBPR010000212.1:0-12976 GCA_036561285.1 Candidatus Limnocylindrales bacterium
AACGAGGCATGCGGCGCCCGGGAGGACGCCCCGACGTGTCGGATCGGGCACCCCACGCCTCGTCTGGCCGCGCCGGCCCTCGTTTGGGGCGCCCGGTGCGCCGCGCCGGATCCGCGGGGAACGCCGGCGGCGCTTTGCGGAGAGTCGGCCGCCTCGTCTAGCGGTCGCCGTCCTCGTCGGCCCGAGGATGGCCGTTGCCCTCGTCGGCCCGCCGGACGACGAGCACCTTGCCGACGCGGCGGCCGTCGGTCGTCTCGACCGTCAGGTGGAGGCCGTCGACGTCGACCTCGTCGCCGGGCGACGGCACGCCGCCGATCCGGTGATAGATCAGCCCGCCGACCGTGTCGTACTCGTCCTCGTCCTCGAGGTCGAGGTCGATGTCGAACAGCTCCGCGAGATCATCGACGTCGGCACGGCCGTCGACCCGGGCCTCGTCGTCGGACAGGCGGACGACCATCGGCTCCTCGGTGTCGTACTCGTCCTGGATCTCGCCGACGATCTCCTCGAGGAGGTCCTCGATCGTGACCAGACCGGCCGTTCCGCCGTATTCGTCGAGGACGATCGCGATGTGGACCTTCCGCCGCTGGAACTCGTGGAGGAGGTCGTCGATCGTCATCGACTCGGGCACGAAGACCGGCGTCCGCAGCAGCGAGCGGAGGTTCGGGCGCGGGTCGGAGCCGGCCTTCAGGAACGGCAGAAGGTCCTTCGCGTACAGGATCCCGACGACCTCGTCGATCGACTCCTCGTAGACCGGGATCCGGCTGTGGCCCTCGTCCACGACGCGGTCGATCACCTCCTCGAGCGTGGCCGAGGCGGCCAGCCCGACGATCGCGATCCGCGGGATCATCACCTCGTGGAGGCGGCGCTCGCCGAGCTCGATGACCGCGTTGATCATCTGCTCCTCCTCGGCCTCGAGGACGCCCTGCTCCCCGCCCCGCTCGACAATCAGGCGGAGCTCCTCCGCGCTGATCTGGGCCTCGCTCGTCACGGTCGCACCGAAGAGCCCCGCGATCGCCCGGGTCGTGCCGGTCAGGATCGCGATCAGCGGGCCGAGGATCCGGGCGAAGAAGTCGATCGGGACCGACAGGGTGAACGCGAAGCGCTCGGGGTGGGCGAGGGCGAGCGTCTTCGGCACGAGCTCCGCGAAGATGATCGTGAACAGCGCGAGGATCACCGTGACGATCACGAGAGCCAGGCCTTTGGCGGTTCCCTCGTCGACCCCGGTGCCGGTCAGGACCGTCGTGAGCGCGGCGGCGAGGTTGACCGCGGCGTAGGCAGAGGCGAAGAAGCCGATGACGGTCAGCCCGAGCTGGGAGACCGCGAGGAACCGGCCCGGGTCCTCGAGCAGCTTGCGGACGCGGCGGGCGCCGGCGTTTCCCTCCTCGGCGAGCTGCTCGACGCGGCTGCGGCGGATCGAGACGAGGGCGATCTCGGCGGCGACGAAGAACCCCTCGAGCAGCGTCAGCAGGACGATGACCAGGATGTCGAGCACTAACGACCCTCGGCGGGGGGTTTCGGCGGTGCGGCGTCGGGGGCAGGCGGCTCGCCCGTCGTCGCTGCGTCCGCGGCGACCGGTGCGTCGGCGAGCGGCCGCGGCTCGCGGATCCGGGCGGGCACGCCGACGGCGAGCTTGCCCGGCGGCACATCCTTCGTGACGACCGCCCCGGCGCCCGTCTTCGCGTCGTCGCCGACCGTGACGGGCGCCCGGAGCATCGTGTCGACGCCGAGGAAGACCCGCCGCCCGATCGTCGTCCGGTGCTTCTGGCGGCCGTCAAAGTTGGCGGTGATCGTGCCGGCGCCGACGTTCGTGTCCTCGCCGAGATCCGCGTCGCCGAGGTAGCTCATGTGGTGCTGCCGGACGCCGCGCCCGAGGCGCGTGTTCTTGAGCTCCGCGAAGTTGCCGACGACGGCATCGGGCCCGACCTGCGAGCCGGGCCGCAGGTGGCTGAACGGCCCGATCTTCGCGCCGTCCTCGACGACCGACGACTCGACGATCGAGGCCCAGACGACGCAGCCGGAGCCGATCGTGCTGTCGACGATCTGCGAGCCGGCCCCGAGCGTGGTGCCGGCACCGATCGACGTGGTGCCGCGGAGGATCACGTTCGGCTCGATGGTCACGTCCGCCGCGAGCGTCACCGTCGAGTCGGCGTAGACGGTCGAGGGGTCGCGCATCGTCACGCCGGCCCGCATGTGAGCGGCGTTGATCCGCGTCCGGAGGTCCCACTCGGCCTGGGCGAGCTCCACCCGGTCGTTGATGCCCATCAGGCGTCCGTCGTCCTCGACGGTCATGGCCACGACGACCCGGCCGTCGGCGCGGGCCAGCTCGATCATCTCGGTCAGGTACAGCTCGCCGGTCTTCGGCGAGGGACTCAGGGTCCCGATCCGCGACCGGAGCCAGCCCGCGTCGAAGGCGTAGAGGCCGGAGTTGATCTCGTTGACCGCAAGCTCCTCGTCGGTCGCGTCCTTGACCTCGACGACGCGGTCCACGGTGCCGGCCTCGTCCCGGATCACCCGGCCGAGGGCCCCCGGCTCGATCGCGTCGACCGCGACGATCGCGATGGCCGCCTGGTCGAGGCGCCGCTCCTCGAGGAGCTCGTCGAGCAGCGCCGGATCGAGCAGCGGCGCGTCGCCAATGAGCACGATGACCTCGTCGACGTCCTCGGGCAGCACGGCCACGGCGGCGGCGACGGCATCGCCGGTGCCGCGGGGCTCGGCCTGGAGCGCGTAGTCGACGCTGTCGCCGAGCGCGTCGCGGACGGTGGCGGTCGCGGGGCTCGTCACGACGAGGGGCTGCCGGCCCGTCGCGGAGCGGCCGGCGTCGGCGACGTAGGCCACCATCGGGCGGCCGGCCAGCTCGTGGAGGAGCTTCGGCACGCTCGACTTCATGCGCGTGCCGAGACCGGCGGCGAGGACGACCGCAACGACCCGCGGAGCGGAGCCGGGACTTGGGGGGTTCACGAGGGGCGACGCGACCGGAACGGTGTCGGGGGGATGGTGGCGATCCCGACGCGGTCAGGGCCCGGCGCGTGTCGGTGAAGTGTCATCGAAGGTGCGCCGGATCGTAGGGTCGCCCCTCGAACAGTGTCAAACAGGAACGACGGTCGGGCAGGGGCGTCACCCGCGTCAGATCCGCCGCTCGGAGACGGCGTCGGCCACGGATCGGCGGGCGATCGCCTCGACCTCGACCAGGGCGCCCTTCGGCAGGCCACTGACGCCGACCGTCGAACGGGCCGGCGGCGGATCCGGCATGACCTTCGCGTAGATCGCGTTCACGGCGGCGAAGTCGCCGACGTCGGCGAGGAAGATCGTCGTCTTCACGACGTCGGCCCAGCTCACGCCCGCCGCGTCGAGCACGGCCGACAGGTTCCTCAGGGCCCGCTCCGCCTGCGCCTCGAGACCGTCGACCAGCTCCCCGGTCGCCGGATCCAGCCCGACCTGGCCGGAGCAGAACACGAGGTCGCCCGCCACGATCGCCTGGCTGTATGGCCCGACGGGCGCCGGTGCCCCGTTGGTCTGGATGGCCTGTCGGATCATCGGTCGCTCCTCTCGGCGGGATCGGTGGTCAGGAACGTCGTCGCCGCGACGAACGGTGGGCCGTCGCCGGGCGCCGTCGCGAAGCCCGTGCTCACGGCCGCCCGGACGGACGACGCCGCGAGGTCCGCGTCGTCCAGCGAAGGATAGAGCGCCCAGAGGGTCGGACCGGAGCCGGACAGGCCGATCGGGCGAACGAGCAGGCGCATCAGCGCCCGGCGGAACGGGACGAGGCCCTCGACGACCGTCGCGGCGGCCGGCAGGAGGTCGTTGGCGGCGGCGAGCACGCCCGCTCGCTCCAGCAGCTGATGGGCGGTCAGCCCGGACCCGAACTCGCTCGCGAAGTGCTCCGAGCTCCGCGCGGCGACCCCGGGCGACGCCATCGCCCCGTCCGCCCAGGCGGCGAACACCACGGCGGTATGGGCAGCGACCGCCGGCGTGACGAGCAGCAGGCCGGGTCGCGCCTCCCCTCCCCCGAGACGCAGGCCGTGGAGCGGTGTGACCCGCTCCCCGCGACCCTCGACCAGGGCCGGACCACCCGCGACGAAGAACGGGACGTCGCTGCCGATCGACGCGGCAAGCCGCGATCGCTCCTCGGCGGCGATCTCCGCGCCGGCGCCCCACGCCTCGAGCGCACCGTCGATCGCCGTGGCGGCGTCGCTGCTCCCGCCCGCGAGCCCGGCCGCGACCGGGATCCGCTTGTCGAGGCGGATCGCCAGGGCCGGCGGCTCCGCGGCAAGCCGGCCCCGGAGCGCCCGCCGGGTCGCCGCGATCGCCCGGAGGACGAGGTTGTCCGCCGCCGGCCCGGCGTCGAACCCGTCGACATGGAGGCTGTCAGTGGCACCTGGCGACGGATCGACCGCGAGCGTGAGCCGGTCCGCGAGCTCGATCGGCGCCATCACCGTGTGAAGGGCGTGGTACCCATCGGGCCGGCGTCCGACGACCGCGAGCGTCAGGTTCACCTTCGCGGGCGCGAGCCGGACGACCGGCGTCACGGCCCGGGCGGGATCGGCGGCGGAGGTCATGTCCGCTGCCCGCGCCGGTCTCCGCCGATCTCGCCGATCGTCTCGAGCAGCGCGATCCACTCCCCGACAGCGAGCGTCTGGGGGCGGCGGTCCGGCGCGATGTGCGCGGCCGCGAGCGCGGCGTCCACCCGGGCCGGCTCCACGGGGAGCTGCCGCGCCAGAACGTTGTGGAGCATCTTCCGGCGCTCCCGGAACCCGGCCTGGACGAGCCGCCAGAGTGCGTCCTCCTGATCGGCGTCGCCGAGGCGGTCATCCGCCGGATACGGCTCGAGGGCGATCACCGCGGACCGGACCGCGGGCTCCGGCTCGAACGCCTCGGGCGGGACGTCGACGACGATCCGGACCTTCGCGTGGTACTGGACGAAGACGCTGAGATAGCTCATCCCGCCGGGCGGCGCCGCGATCCGCTCGGCGACCTCGCGCTGGACCATGAGGACGAGCTGATCCGGGCGTGGCGTCTCGCCGAGGAGCCGGTGGAGGATCGGGCTGGTGATGTGGTACGGCAGGTTCGCGACGACGTCGTAGGGCGGCGGGACGAGGCCGGTCAGATCCTGGTCGAGCGCGTCGCCCTCGACGAGCACGAGACGGTCGTCGGCGATCTCCGGTCCGAGCTGGTCGCGGAGGAAGGCGGAAAGGCCGTGGTCCAGCTCGACAGCCGTCACGAGCGCGCCGGCATCGAGCAGGCCGCTCGTCAACAGCCCGAGCCCCGGCCCGATCTCGAGCACGCGTCGGCCGGGCACGGGCGACGCCGCGTCGAGGATCGCGTCGAGGACGTCGGCGTCCGCGAGGAAGTTCTGGCTGAGGCTGTGCCGGGACCGCAGGCCGGCGTCCTTCAAGGTCCGGCGGACCCGCGCCGGGTCGATGTGGGCGGCGCCGGGGGCCACGGTCGTCTCAGTGCCCCACGACGGACGCCGGACGGGCGAGCGGGAGCGACGGCCGCGCATCGAGGGACCAATCGGCGCGTTCGCCGGCCGCGAACCGGCGGGCGCCGGCGGCCCCGATCATCGCCCCGTTGTCCGTGCAGAGCGCCGGGCGGGGCACGATCAGCGGCAGGCCGCGAGCCTCCGCCTCGCCCGCGAGGCGGGCCCGGAGCGCGCCGTTGGCCGCGACGCCCCCGCCGAGGACGATCGACCGGGCGCCCGTCGCCAGGGCCGCTCGCATCGTCTTCGTGACGAGCACGTCGACGACGGCGTCCTGGAACCCCCACGCGAGCTCGGCGGTGGAGCTGTCCGAGAGGCGGGCGTCCGGCTCGCTGGCCGCCTCGCGACCCGTTGGCAGGCCCTCGCCGGCGCGGGCGCCGTCGATCGTCCGGCGCGCCGCCGTCTTCAGCCCGCTGAAGCTGAAGTCGTAGCTGTCGCCGAGCCACGCACGCGGGAACGCGGCGTCGTGTCTCGTCGCGGCCTCCGCCGCCCGGGAGATCGCGGGGCCGCCGGGATACGACAGGCCGAGCAGCCGGCCGACCTTGTCGAATGCCTCGCCGGCGGCGTCGTCGACCGTCTGGCCGAGCAGCCGGTACGTCAGGTGGTCGGGCATCTCGACGAGGAACGTGTGGCCGCCCGACACGATCAGCGCGACGAGCGGGAAGACGGGCTCCTCGGGCTGGGCGGCCTGCGGCCCGAGGTCCCGCAGCCAGGCGGCGTAGAGGTGCCCCTCGAGGTGGTTGACGCCCACCAGCGGCTTGTCGTGGATCCAGGCGAGCGTCTTGGCGAAGCTGAGGCCGACGAGCAGCGACCCGGCGAGGCCGGGGCCGTGGGTCACCGCGACCGCGTCGACGTCGTCGACCGTGACGCCGGCGTCGCCGAGGGCTTGATCGAGGACCGGGACGATCCAGCGGAGATGGGCCCGGGCGGCCACCTCCGGCACGATCCCGCCCGATGCCGCGTGGAGCGCCGTCTGGCTCGCCACGACGTTCGAGAGGATCTCGCGGCCGCCCCGGATGACCGCGATCCCCGTCTCGTCGCAGGACGACTCGACCGACAGGATCACGGTCTCCGCGAGCGGCGGGGTCGTCACATGGCCGTCGGTCACGACGGATCCCCGTCGCGGGCCGGGGCCGGAGCGTCGGCCGGGCCGGCGTCCGGCTCGAACGGGCCCGTCGGCGCCGGGCTCTCGTCGAGCTCCAGCCGCAGCCGCTCGACCCGCGAGCGGAAGGCGCGGTCGTCGAGCGGGTCGGTCGTCATGATCAGCGCGTCCTCGTTGTTGTCGCTGTAGTAGCGCGGCCGCAGACCGACCGGCCGGAAGCCGTACTTCTCGTACAGCCGCCGGGCCGCGACGTTCGACAGCCGGACCTCCAGCGTCGCCTCCCGGGCGTGGCGGTCCTTCGCGAGGTCCATGAAGGCCAGGAGCAGCCGCTCCCCGAGCTTCTGCCGACGCCACGCCGGATGAACGGCGAAGGTCGTGATGTGGGCCTCGTCGACCATCAGCCACATCCCGCCGTAGGCGACGATCCGGCCCTCGGCCCGGATCACGAGGTACGCCGCGAGCTTGTTCGTCATGAGCTCGCTGCGGTAGGCGTTGGGCGGCCAGGGCGTGCTGAAGCTCGCCTCCTCGATCCGCTGGACCTCCTCCACGTCCTCGAGGCGCATCGGCTCGATGATGACCTTCAGCGGGGGTCGCGCGACCATGCGACCTCCCCCTGCTCGGCGGTGACGCCGCGCGGCAGGCTGACGTACTCGGGGACGAGGCGGGCCAGATCGTCGCCGCCCGTGTCGAGGCGAATCGCTCCGAGGCGGGCGAGGGTCGCGGGGAGCCCGGCCCTGGCTCGCTCGCCGCGAGCCAGGGCGTCGGAGGGCGCCCGATCCGCGAGATCGATCGCGACGAGGACCTCGCCCCCGGCCAGGTCCGGCTCGGTCCCGCCGGGCAGGAGCACCGCCTGGCCGCCGTGACGGACGACGTGACGGTCGTTCGGACCGGCCGGCAGCAGAAGGACGAGTCGCTCGAGCGGGCCGTCGCCGGCGGCCGTCGAAGCCCACAGCAGGGCCTCGGCGGTCGACACGCCCGCGATCGGCACCCCGAGCTCGTGGGCGGTCGCCTTCGCCGTCGCGAGCCCGACCCGCAGCCCGGTGAACGCGCCGGGCCCGGTCCCGACGATCACGCCGCGGATCCGCGAACGCCGGAGGTTCGCCTCCCCGTGCAGGCGGCCGATCGCGGGCAGGAGCTGCTCGCCGTGCGTCCGGCCGGCCTCCCACGTCGTCACGCCGAGGAGCGACCCGTCCAGCGCGGCCGCCGCCGCCACGATCCGGCTCGTCGCGGTGTCGATCGCGAGCAGCCACGGCCGCCGGCCGTCCGACGCGCCGTCGCCGGCCGTGGCGGGACCGCGGGCCCCGCCGTTCGACGCGCTCACCCGGCCGCCTCGAGGTACCGGCGATAGCGGGGGCTGCCCGCCACCAGCTCGATCGTGCGCGGCTCGTCGCCGGTGCCGGAGATCCGGACGTCCAGCCGTCCAGCGGGCAGGACCACGCCCATCCGGTCCGGCCACTCGACGACCGTCAGGCCTTCGACCTGGCGCTCGTCGACGACGCCACCCGCCAGGGCGTCCGCCGCGTCGGCGAGCCGGTACAGGTCGACGTGGAACAGCGGCAGGCGGCCGCGGTACTCGGACATCAGCACGAACGTCGGCGAGTTCACCGTGTCCTCGATTCCCAGGCCACGGGCGATCCCCTTCGCGAGCTGGGTCTTGCCCGCACCGAGGTCGCCCCACAGACAGACGAGGTCGCCGGCGTCCGCGAGGCGACCGAGCCGCTCGCCGAGGGCGGTCGTCTCGGCGGCGGACCCGATGGTGAGGACGATTCGCCCGGCAGCGCCGCCGGTCAGCCCGACCGTCGCGGCTCCGCCGGCCTCGCGGCCGGCCATCTCAGACGAACCGCTCGAGGTCCGCCAGGGGCACCGGCCGCGGAGGATCGTCGCCGAAGATGACCCAGCCCGCCTCGAGGAACGTCCCGCCCGCGAAGCGGCGGATCCCGGCGAGGCCCGCCCAGCGGCCCTCCTCGCCGGCGTGCTCCCCGGACCGGACCCGGATGTGGTCGGGGCGCGGGCCGCTGATCTCGACGCTCGGGGCGTCGAAGACCAGGGCCGGCGGATCGACCGAGATCGCGACGGTCATCCCGACGAGCGCCTCGAGGATCGCGGCGATGGGGCCGGCGATCGGGCGCCGGATCACGCCGTCGAGGATCAGGACCGCGAACGGCGGCAGCCGGTGGAGAGCCGCGCGCTGCCGCGACTCGGAGGCGAGGAAGTCGCGCCGCTCCTTGCCGGCCAGGCCGCTCACGATCACCCCCCGGACGCCCATCGCCCGGGCCCGCGTCAGAGCCTCCGCGTCGACGCGCGAGCCGATGACGAGGATCGTGCCCGCGAGGCCGACGTCCAGCGAGGTGGATCGCAGCCGGCCGTGGCGGACGTCGCCGCGGTCCCCGCCGAGCGACAGCCGGCCGCTCGTCGGGTCGCCGAGGGCCTCGACGCCGACGATCGCCCGCCCCTGGGCCTGGAGGCGGATGCCGATCCCGGGCCGGACCTCGCGAACCACGCCCGGCGTCGGGCATTCGACCGCTTCGGTGTGCTCGCCGACGGCCGCGCTCCAGTGGCCGCCATGGCGGTAGACGAGCTCGCCCGTGTCGGCCGAGGCGGAACGGTGGAGGCGACCGGCCGGCTCCGCGGACCAGCGCTGGCCGGGCCGGTCGTCCGGTCCGGCCGAGCCGCCGGGAAGCTCGATCAACCGCGCGTCGCGGAGCCGCTCGGCGATCGTCGTGCCGGCGACGATCGCGTCGCCGGGCGCGACGAGGGACCGGTCGCCGGGCGCGAGGCGGAAGCCGATCTCGATCGCCTCGGAGACCACCGGGCGGCCCGCCACGAGATCCAGCCCACGGCCATGGGGCCGTCCCTCGGCGACGTCCGCCGGCGAGGGAGCCGCGGTCGTCATCGGTCGCGCGTCAGCCACAGCGACTCCTGCCAGGCATCGAGCAGCTCGCGGCGGTGTTCCGGGCGCTCCGGCAGCCGGAGCGGCACGTCGCGGAGATCGACGAGAAGGCCGCCGAGGCCGCCACCGACGTCGACCGCGAACCGCCGGCCGCGAACGCCGAGCCGCACGGCATCACGGAAGTGGAACTCGGCGGTCGCGACCTCGCCCGGCGGCAGGTCGACGAGCTCGAGGCCGCCGGGGACGAGATCGCTCTCCGTCGCGCCCGTACCGGCATGGACCGTGAGGCGGCCCGCGCTGGCGCCGGCCCGGATCCCCGCCGGAATGACGACGCTGCCGAGCGGGCTGAGGACGTCGTCGACGAGGTCGAGGAGCGCCTGGCGCCGCTCGAGCGGATCGGGGATCACCCCGAGCACGCCGAGGAGCCGGGAGTGATCCTGGGCGATCGCGATCGCGGCGGGCCGGCGGAGAACGTCGGCGACCGCGAGGGCCACGGCCGGTCCCGGGGCGGCGGCGAAGGCGCCGCCGCCGACGATCACGAGGTCCGGCGCCGGGAGGGCGGACTGGGCGGGCGTCGCCTCGATGAGGATGCCGAGCGCGGCCCGGGCCGCGGCGAGCCGGAGGCGCGCCCCGTCGCCCGCGATCGCCGACCACGGCCAGAGTCGCAGCTCCCGGAGCCGGTCGCGCAAGCGGTGGCGGTCGATCGAGATCGTCGACCAGGCCAGCACGCGATCGACGGTGACGTCGCCGGGGTCCGGCGGGACGAGGCAGGCGTCGGCGACGATCGAGACCTGCGCCGTCGCTTCCTCGCCGCCCGTTCCCGGGCTCGCCGTGGCCCGGAGCGCGCCGTCGAACCCGATCTCGATCAGCTCGATCCTCCGATCGAGGACGTCGGCGAGAGCGGCCGCCATCCGGCCGGCCGCGCGCCGTGGGTCATCGGTGCCGCCACGGACCTCATCGAGCAGCTTCCGCAGGGGCTCCCCGGCCGTCTCGCCGGCGCCCGCGGCCGGCGCGAGGAGCAGCTCGCCCGCGCGCTCGCCGGGCTCGGTCCCGGGTTCGATCCGGGACAGCTGGTCGGCCATCGCCCCGGCCAGGATCACCGTCAGCTCCGGCCTGCGAGCGACGACCCCGGTCACGACCGCGGTCAGCTCGTCGAGCCCGCGCCGTTCGTCGGCGCCGGGTGGGTCGCCCGCTCCCACGAGGAGGACGTCGACGGCCGGATCGAGGAGCGTGCGGGTGAGCTCGAGCGCGTCCATCCCGTCGCGGCTGAACCCGCGGGTCCGCCAGCCCGTCTTCCTGGCGGCCGACTCGAGCGGCTCGAGCGCCCGATCCGACACGGCGACCGCCACGAGGTTCCGGGCGGGGGCGCTGCGGGCGATGAGCCGCGGCAGGTCCGAGGCGATCGTCGCCGGCTCGATGAGGTCGTCGTGCGGGCTCAGGCCGAGGGCCGACCAGAGGTTCGGGTCGGCGGCGTGGACGCGCCGGACGAGCTCGGTGCCCATGGCGTCGACGTCGCCGGGCGCAGCGAGGGCCAGCGAGCCGACGAGCCGCCAGCGGTGGCCGAGCCGGCCGATCAGCGCGGCGGACGTCGTCGCGGCGCCGAGATCGACCGCGAGGAAGGCGCGAGGATCCGTCACCAGTTCATGCTACCCGCGTGGCGCCGCGGCAGCCCGATCGCCGAACGCCCGGGTCAGGCGTCCCAGGTGATCTCTTCGTCGATCTCCTCGAGCCGCGCGATCAGCAGCTCGATCCCGGCGTCATCGGCCAGGATCATGGACGCCGAGGCGTCCTCGCCGCCGAAGAGCCCGCGCAGCACCGGGTCGAAGAAGAGCATCGCGTTCGCGCCGAGCGGACGATAGGGCCGGCTCGCCTCCAGAAAATGGACCGCCGGTCCGGTCAGGCCGCGGAGCTGGATCTCGCGGGCGACCCGCTCGACGAGCTCGTCGCGCTGCTCATCGCTCCGCTCCCAGGACAGGCTCATACCGCGACCGTCCCGCCGACGGTCGACCCGGACGACGGACCCATCCTCCCGGCTCCGTCCGGCGCGGCGAGCGCGGCCTCGAACGCGTGGTAGGCGGCCGCCCCGCGCATCGCAAAGATCACGTGCTCGATCGAAGGCGACCGGAGGAGCTCGTCGCGCACGGCGTGGACGGTGACGCGGGCGGCCTCGTCGAGCGGGAAGCCGCCGACACCGGTGCCCATCGCGGGAAAGGCCACGCTCCGGATCCGGAGGTCACGGGCACGGGCCATCGCGCTCCGGACCGCCCGATCGAGCACCTCGCCGCTGGTCCGCCGGTCGCGATCGAGCGAGACGGCATGGATCACGACCCGGGCCGCGAGCTGCCCGGCCGGCGTCACGATCGCCTCACCGAGCGGGACCGGGGCCTGGCGGACGGCCGCGAACTCGATCGCATCGCCGCCGGCGCGCTTGATCTCGCCGCCCACCCCGGTCGACATCCACAGCGACAGGTTCGCGGCGTTCACGATCGCGTCGACCTCGAGGTCGCAGATGTCGCCGTTCCAGAGTTCGATCCGGGCCACGTCGTCTCCAGCGGGGAAAGGGCACGGGTTCCGGCAAGCCCAGCCGGCGCATGGTACACCCGGGTCAGGCGGGCGGACATCGCGGTCGTCACCTCCCAGGAGTTGGTGGTGCGCCATCGCGCCACCTCGGCCGCGCTGATCGTCTCGTCTCCCTGGCGGCCGATCAGGACGACCTCGTCGTCGACTCCGACCGGTGGGCCCGGGACGTCCGTCACGTCGATCATCGTCGCGTCCATCGCCACATTGCCGACCTCGGGGACGCGGACGCCGCGAACGAGCGCGAGCGCCCGGTTCGAGAGGGATCGCGGCCAGCCGTCGCCATAGCCGATCGGGAGGGTGGCGATCAGGCTCGGCCGATCGGCCCGCCAGGTCGGGCCGTACGACACGCCGTGGCCGACGGCCAGCTCCGCGACCCGGACCGGACGAGCGTGGAGCGAGAGGGCCGGCCGGAGCCGCTCCGCGCCGGTCACGAACGCCGGTCCGGAGGGGGCAGCCGCATCTGGCTCGGGCGGACCGGAGCCATCGGGGAGCAGCTCGTCGGGGATCAGCCCGTACGTGATGAGCCCGGGACGCACGGCGTCGTAGCGCGGCACGTTGCCGAGGAGGATCGCGGCGCTCGCCGCGAGGTGCCGTCGCGGAATGGCGATGCCCGCCGACCGCAGCGCGGCGAGCGCGGCCTCGTATCGGCGAACCTGCTCGTTCGTGATCGCGGCCACGTCCGCTTCCTGGAGGTGGGTCCAGACGCCCGTGAGCGTCGCGCCGCTGTCGAGAATCCGCCTCGCCACGGGCACCACATCCTCCGGCGGTGCCCCGCCGCGCCCGAGCCCGGTCTCGACCTCCAGCTCGATCGCCAGCGGCCGAGCGGGATCGACCGCCGCAGCGGCATGGACGAGCGCCTCGAGGCCGGCCTGGTCACCGGCACTCAGCACGATCCCGTGCCTGGCGGCTTCACCGACCAGCGCCACCG
>DATBPR010000213.1:0-3040 GCA_036561285.1 Candidatus Limnocylindrales bacterium
TGCGAGAGGACCGCGTCCAGCGGGTGGAGCGTGTCGACCGTCACGTCGTTGATCTTCGTGACGATGTCACCGTCCTGGACGCCGCCCTTCGCGGCCGGACCGTCGGGCACGACCGCGGGATTGTTCCCGCTCTGATCGGCCTGGACCCACGCCCCCTGGTTGACCGGGAGCTTGTTGTCCTTGGCCGTCTGGGCGTCGATCTGGGTGAACTGGATGCCGATGTACGGCCGCTGGAGCTTCTGGCCCGCGATCGCCTCACGCATCAGCGGGGCGGCGATGTTGACCGGGATCGAGAAGCCGATGCCGCTCGCGTCCTGGGCGATGGCCGTGTTGATCCCGATCACCGCGCCGGCGGCGTTCAGGAGCGGCCCGCCGCTGTTGCCCGGATTGATCGCCGCGTCGGTCTGGATCAGGTTGTGGAGCGTGCCGCCGTCGGTCTGGATCTGGCGTCCGACCGCGGACACGATGCCGCTGGTCACGCTGTTCGAGAAGGTCCCGAGCGGGCTGCCGATCGCGACGACGAGCTCGCCGACCTTGAGCGCGTCCGAGTCGCCGATCGTCGCCGCCGGGAGCCCGGTCGCGTCGATCTTCACGATCGCGAGGTCCGTGAGCGTGTCGATGCCGTAGACCGTGCCGTCGTACTTCGTCCCGTCCTTCAGCTCGACGCGCATCGTGTTGGCGCCGGCGACGACGTGACGGTTCGTGAGGATCCAGCCGTTCGGGTCGAAGATGATCCCGGAGCCGACGCCGCCGGTCTGGGTGGGATCGATGGCGTTCGGGTCGACGCCCTGGGTCGAGATCCGGACCACCGATGGACCGGCCTTGGCGGCGACGTCGATGACGGCCGACGACTCGTCGACCGAGAGGGGCTGACGAACGGAGGTCGCGTTGCTCGACCCGGCCGTGGCCGGCGGCGCGGCCGCACGATCGAACGCGCCGCTGACGTTCAGGGCCGCGACTGTCCCGCCGGAGGCGAGGATCGCGGCCGCGAGCGCCGCGGCCACGACCGTGCCGGCGCCGGGCCCGCGCTTCGGGGTGGGAACCGGCCTCGCCGGCGCGGCGGCGGGGCTCTCGAACCAGCGCTCCGGGGTCGGTTCCGCGGATGCCCAATGGGTCGTCCCCCACGAGCGCGGATCCGGGGCCGGTGAATAGGAGGCAGCGGCGGGGGCGGAGGCAGCCGGGCGGAAGGCGTTCGGGTCGATCGGCTGGGTCTCGTCCTGGGGGTCGCGAGACGAATCGGTCATGAAGTGGGGTTACTCATCTGGCAGGCGTGGCGAACACCCGTCGCCACGCGACCGGGGCATCCATGAACAGGCTCAGGGTGACGGCTCGCCGTTCAGGCTCGGCCGACCGCTCGGTGAAGAATCCGCCACGTTGCGCAGATTCGGCTCCGATTCGAGGCTGCGGATGCCGGCGGCGTCGAACCCCGGCTCCTGGCGCGGGTCGTCCGGCAGCGTGACGACGAAGCTCGTTCCGTGCCCGACGGTGCTCGCGACCTCGACCGTGCCGCGATGCATGTCGACGATCGACTTCACGATCGCCAGCCCGAGCCCGCTGCCGCTGCCGCGGGCCTCGTTCGCGCTCGACCCGCGATAGAACCGCTCGAAGATCTTCGGCAGCTCGTCCGGTTCGATCCCGACGCCCGTGTCCCGGACCTCGATCCGCGCATCGTTGTTGCCGGCGGCGACGGAGACGTCCACGATCCCGCCCGGGCCGGTGAACTTCACTGCGTTGCCCACGAGGTTCGTCACGACCTGGCCGATCCGTTGCGGGTCGTGGCGGACCCGGATCGGGGCGGAGGGCAGCGCCAGCCGCAGGTGGAGGTTCCGGCGCCGGGCCGCGGGCCCCGCCTGCTCCACGGCCGATTCGACCGTGACCCGGAGGTCGTCGGGGCGAAGGTCGAGGAGGACGAGCCCCGAATCGAGCTTCGAGAGCTCGAGCAGGTTCTGGGCGAGCCAGTCGAGTCGCTCGAGCTGGACGCGGCTGTTGTGGAGGAACTCCGCCCGGGCGATCGGGTCCTCGCCGGTCCGCTCGGTGAGCAGCTCGTTGAAGGTGAGAAGGGCGGCGATCGGCGTCCGCAGCTCGTGCGAAACGTCGGCGAGGAAGTCGCGGCTCCGGTCGCGATCGCGGCGGATCCGCTCGAGGCTCTCCTCGACCTGGTCGGCCATCGCGTTGAACTGGGTCGCGAGGGCCGTGATCTCCGAGGGGCCGTCCCGGATGTCGGCGCGCGGGATCCGTTCTCCGAGCTGGCCCTCGGCGAGGGCCCGCGAGGCGTCCGTCAGCCGGCGCAGCGGTCGCGTGACGCGGAGGGCCAGGACCGCGGCGACGATCACCGCGATGCCGAGGGCGATTGCGCCGACGGCGGCGGTGACCGAGGCGAGGTTCGACAGGTTCGTCTGGCGGTAGGTGAAGGGGTCCGAGAGCCGGACCCCGATGACGTACGGGAAGCGGCCGTAGGCCCCGGGCACGACGACCGGGTCGGCGGTCAGCGATTCCTGGGTCATTCCTTGCTGGGCCGGCGTCGTCGCCTCCGCGTGGAAGACGCCGCCGTCGGCCGGCACGATCGCTCCCGAGTCCCCTCCCGCGGTCGGCAGCGTCCCGACGACGACGTCCACGTCGGCATCGGCCAGCTGCTCGGCCATGAATCGGCTGAACGTCTCCGACCGCAGCGTCGCGGCGAAGGCCGGGTTGATCGAGTTGTCGGCACCGACCACCGGGTCCGTCCCGATCGTCAGCCTGGCCACGCCGTCCACGAACCGCGCGACGAGCTCCGTCCGGGCCCGCAGGTCCGCGAGCTGCTGCTGGCGGAACAGGTCGTCGAGGCGGTTCAGGACGACCACCGACATCAGGAAGATCGTCAGCGCGACCACGCCGGCGAAGCCGAAGGTCAGGCGGCCCTGGAGGGTCTTCGGGCCGAGACGGCGGATCCGGGCGGGGATCAGGCGGGGCAGGCGACGCCAGCGGGACCGCGCCGCGGGCTCGCCGTCGACCGCCGGGACGCCCGTCCCGGGCTCAGCGCTCGGCGAAGGCGTAGCCGACG
>DATBPR010000214.1:0-3097 GCA_036561285.1 Candidatus Limnocylindrales bacterium
GTGATGGCGGTCCCCGGCCGCTGGTCCGCCCGATCGGGCGACCGCGGCGGGGCCGGGTGGATCGAATGCGACAATCGGCCCGATGTTCCTCGACCGCGTCACGATCTTCGTCAAGGCCGGTGACGGCGGCGACGGAGCCGCAACGTTCCGGCACGAGGCCCATGTGCCGCGCGGCGGCCCGGACGGCGGCGACGGCGGCCGCGGCGGATCGATCGGGCTGCTGGTCGATGCCGGCCAGACCACGCTCCGGGACTTCCGCTACAAGCACCACTTCAAGGCGAAAGCCGGTGGCCGCGGGGAGCGGGCCCGGCGGCATGGGGCGGCCGGCGACGATCTGACCCTCGAGGTTCCGCCCGGCACCGCGATCTACGACGACGAGACCGGCGAGCTGCTGGCCGACCTCGTCGCCGTGGGGCAGGTCGCGGTCGCGGCCCGCGGCGGGCGCGGCGGCCTCGGCAACACCCATTTCAAGTCCGCGACCCACCAGGCGCCGAAGCACGCCCAGAAGGGCGAGCCGGGCGAGGAGCGTCGCCTCCGGCTCGAGCTCCGCCTGATCGCCGACGTCGGGCTCGTCGGGCTGCCGAACGCGGGCAAGTCGACGCTGCTCGCGGCGCTCACGGCGGCGCGCCCGAAGATCGCCGACTACCCGTTCACGACGCTCGAGCCCAACCTGGGCGTGCTGGACCTCGCGGATCCGGACGACCCGTCGGGCGAGGAGCGGCGGCCGACGATCGCCGACGTCCCCGGCCTGATCGAGGGCGCGTCGACCGGGGCGGGCCTCGGGCACGCGTTCCTCCGCCACGTCGAGCGGACGCGGATCCTGCTCCACCTGGTCGACGGGTCGTCGCGGGACCCGGGCTGGGACCACGACGTGATCCGCGAAGAGCTCGCCGCCCACGATCCGGCGCTGCTCGAGAAGCCGATCCTCGTCGTCTTCAACAAGATCGACCGGCCGGCGGCGGTCGATGCCTGGCCGGCGTTCCGCTCCGCCCGCGTTGCCGCCCACCAGAGCGTCCTGGCGATCTCCGCCATCGACGGGACCGGCCTGGACGAGCTGCGGGCGCTCATCGCGGAGATGCTCCCGGACGCGGCGGAGCTCGAGGCGCCGCCGGAACCCGCGGGCGTCGTCGTCCACCGGATCGAGCCGTCCGACGACCGGTTCATCATCGAGACCGACGCCGACGGCGTGCTCCGGGTCCGCGGCAAGCGGATCGAGCGCCTGGCGGCTCAGACGAACTTCGAGGTCGAGGAATCGGCGGAGCGGTTCCAGAAGGCGCTGGCCCGCTACGGGATCGACGACGAGCTCCGCCGGCGCGGCGTCGGGCCCGGCGACCTGGTCCGGATCGGCTCGACGGAGCTCGAGTGGGAGGCGCAGCCCTGGGAGATCTGACGGCGAGGGGATCGGGCGCGGCCGCGCACGTCCGGCCGGGGTCGCTCGGACTGCTGGGCGGGACCTTCGATCCGTTCCATCTCGGTCATCTCGGCCTCGCCCGCGCGGCACGCGATCAGCTCGGCCTCGATCGGATCCTCGTGATGCCCGCCGCCCAGCCCCCGCACAAGCCCGGCCGCCCGATCAGCCCTGCGCTCCTCCGTCTGGCGATGGTGGTCGCCGGGATCGCGGGTGAGCCGCGACTCGAGGCAAGCCGGATCGAGATCGACCGGCCCGGGCCGTCGTTCACGGTCGACACGGTCGCCGAGCTGCTGGAGGCCTCCGCGCCGGGCGCGCCGGCCGAGGTTGTCGTGATCCTTTCGGCCGAGTCGTTCGCCGGCCTGTCGTCCTGGCACGAGCCGGACCGCCTCGTCGCGCTCGCCCGGTTCGCCGTGGCCCCGCGGGCCGGCCACCCCGACCCCGACCTCGACGAGCTCGTGGCGCGGCTCCCGGGCCTCGCAGGTCGAGTGGACCGGCTCGACCTGCCACCGATCACGGTGTCCGCGAGCGAGATCCGTCGTCGTGCCGCGGCCGGCGCCTCGCTCGACGGCCTCGTTCCGCCGGCCGTCGCGACGCTCATCCGGGACAATGGGCTGTATCGTCAGCACCAACCGCACGAGACCGATCGCCCGTGACCGACCCGATCCCCGACGCCTCGACGCCGACCGCCGTCTCGACCACACCGCGAGCGGACGGGCTGCCGACGCGGGATCCGGAAGCGGCCCAGTCCGCGGTCTCGTCGGCAAGCGAGCGGCCACCGCTGGACGTCGCGCGGCGGATCGTCGAGCTCGCGGAGGACAAGAAGGCGGCCGACATCGTCCTGCTCGATCTGGCCGGGCTCACGACCCTGGCCGACGCGTTCGTCATCTGCTCCGGCGGTTCGGAGCGGCAGCTCGAGGCGATCGCAGACGGGATCATCGAAGGGATGCGGGTCGAGAAGATCCGGCCGATCGGACGGGAGGGCACGGCGTCGTCGCACTGGGTCCTCGTCGACTTCGGCTTCGTCGTCGTCCACGTCTTCACGCCGCCCGAGCGCGACTACTACTCGCTCGAGAAGCACTGGTCCGAGGCCAAGACGGTCCTCCGCGTCCAGTAGTCCGGCGGGGCGGCCCGTGGGCGACGATGGTGCGAGCCGCAACCGAACGCGGCGAAGGTCCCGCAAATGGCCTAGCCGAAGTACCGACGCCGGGCAGGTACCGTCGGGTCATGTCGGCAGGTGCGGGCGCACCGCAGCATCCGGTGCAGGTGGTCGATCCCGGATCGGCCCGATGCACGAGGCCCGAAGCTCGACCGATGTCCCGCCTCCGCGAACGCTGTCCCGGCTGCAGCCGCCGCCTGATCACCACCCGGTTCGACACGACGTTCCGGATGTCCGATCGGACGGAGCGGCTCTGCTTCGGGATCCCGGGCGGGCTGTGCGAGGACTGCCATCAGCTCTACATCGATCCGGAGCTGATCGAGCTGCTCGACCTCCGCGACGGCCGCTGCGTCTTCGCGATCGAGAGCGACCTCGTCGTCCAGGAGCAGGCCTGGAGCTCAGCGGACTGACCTAGGCGGCTCCGCGAGCGCCGCGTCGGGCGCTCACACCCGGGGGGCGGCGGACGCCGGACCGGCCCACGTGGTCGGCGATCCAGAGCGTGAACGCCATCCGGCGACTCTCCTCCGAGC
>DATBPR010000215.1:0-2389 GCA_036561285.1 Candidatus Limnocylindrales bacterium
GAGCAATCGTCGGAAGGGTCGCCGAACGGCCGATTCACGCGCCGGCGACGCTCGATCCGACGCGTCGCTCGCGGACCTCTGCCGCCAGCCGGTCGGCCAGCTCGTCCCAGCCTTCGGCCGGCTGCTGCTCCCCGGCGCGCGTCCGCGGCGAGGCCGTCCGGGCCTCGATCTCGCGATCGCCGAGGACGACCATGTACGGCACCTTCTGCTCCTGCGCCGTCCGGATCTTGTATTGCATGCGGTTCGACGAATCGTCGACCTCGACCTGCAGGCCGCGGCTGCCGAGGACGCCGGCGAGCTCGCGGGCCGCGTCGACGTGACGGTCGGCGATCGGGATCACAACGGCCTGGACGGGCGCGACCCACAAGGGGAACGCCCCGCCGAAATGCTCGACGAGGATCCCGATGAACCGCTCGAGCGACCCGTAGATCGCGCGGTGGACGGCGATGGGCCGTTGCGGCTTGCCCTCCTCGTCGATGTACGAAAGATCGAACCGCTCCGGGAGCATCGTCAGGTCGGCCTGGATCGTCGCCATCTGCCATTCGCGGCCGAGGGCGTCGTCGATGTAGATGTCGATCTTCGGCGCGTAGAACGTGCCGTCCTTCGGCTTGACCGTGTACGGCACCCCGGCCGCCTCGAGAGCGGCCTTGATGTAGCCCTCCGCCCGATCCCACAGGGCCGGGTCGCCGATCGCGCCGTCCGGTCGCGTCGCGAAGGCGTAGCGCGGCTCGAGACCGAACCAGCCGTAGGCCTCCCGGATCATCGCGAGGAGGCTGGTGATCTCGGCCTGGAGCTGGTCCGGCCGGACGTAGACATGGCCGTCGTCCTGGATGAACTGGCGGACCCGGGTCAGGCCGGACAGGGCGCCCGACAGCTCGTTCCGGTGAAGGCGACCGTACTCGGCGTAGCGCAGAGGCAGGTCGCGGTACGACCGCAGCCGGCTCCGGTAGATGAACGTGCTCTCGGGGCAGTTCATCGGCTTGAGTGAGTACGGCTGGCCCTCGATGTCGAGGATGAACATGTTGTCGCGGTAGTGGTCCCAGTGGCCGGATTGCTGCCAGACGCGATGGCTCACGAGGATCGGGGTCGACACCTCGTCGTAGCCGTGCCGCGCCTGGAGCTCGCGCATGGCGCCCTCGAGGGTTCGCCAGATCCGCTGGCCCTTCGGGTGCCAGAACGCCGAGCCGGGTGACACGTCGTGGAAGCTGTAGAGGTCGAGCTGGACGCCGAGCCGGCGATGGTCGCGCTTCCTTGCCTCGGCGCGTCGCCAGAGGTAAGCGTCGAGGTCCTCCTGGGTCTGCCAGACCGTGCCGTAGATCCGCTGGAGGGCGGGCCGCTGCTGGTCGCCGCGCCAGTAGGCGCCGGAGACCGCGAGCAGCTTGAACGGACCGATCCTGCCGGTGCTCGCCACGTGGGGACCCTTGCAGAGATCGACGAACGGGCCGTGCTCGTAGACGCTCGTCGGCGGCATCTCGCTGTTCGTCGCCTTCGCCTTCGCCGCGAGGTCGTCGAGGATCTCGACCTTGAACGGCTGGTTGCGGGCCTCGAAGAAGGCCCTCCCCTCCTCCGGCGGAAGCTCCTTCCGGACGAACGGATGGTCGGCGGCAACCGACGCGGCCATCCGCTCCTCGATCTGCTCGAGGTCGGCCGGCGTGAGCGGGCGGTCGAGCTGGAAGTCGTAGTAGAAGCCGTCCTTGATCGCCGGACCGATCCCGAGCTGCGTGCCCGGGAACAGGTCCAGGACGGCCTCCGCCATCACGTGGGCCGTCGAGTGACGCATCGCGTCGAGCTCGTCGTGGGCGCCCGCATCGAGCAGCTCGTCCGCGGAGCCGCGCTCGGGCGCCTCGAACAGCGCGTCGTCCTCGATCGCGGCCGGCTCCTCGGCCGGCGAAGCCTGGTTCGGCGGTTCCTCGTTCGCCATCGTCGCTGGACCTCCGAAGAATCACGAAACCTCTCGTCCATGCAGGACGAGAGGTCGATTCCTCCCGCGGTTCCACCCGCATTCGCGGCGCCGCTCCATCGGGTGCGGGTCGCGCTCTCGTGGCCGCGCTAACGGGCGGATCCCGGACCGGTTCGCCGGTCGCTCACGGGTGGTGCCGGCTCGTCGTCCGCCGCCGGGATCGCAGCCTCCCCGGCTCTCTGGTGGCGACGGCGATGGGCGTGTCCCGATCGTCGCGTTGAGATCGAATGGTGCCCGTGCTCCCGCCGGGGTGTCAATCGCCGGGTCCATGCGCCGGGCGCACGAAACCCCGGCTCGCATGGGCGCGAGCCGGGGCCGTGTGCCTGGGGGTGGTGAATTCGATGTGGGTCAGCCCGCCGCGAGGTTCCTGCCATCGGTGGCGAAGAAGCTGACGCAGTCGCCCTGGTTCTTGAAGGGATGGTTGACGCT
>DATBPR010000216.1:0-3959 GCA_036561285.1 Candidatus Limnocylindrales bacterium
GACGCCCATCAGTGTCGTCCCGATCTGGGTCGCGAGCCGGATCCGCTGGGCCTCGCCACCCGACAGGGTGATCGATGCCCGGTCCATGGTCAGGTAGTCCAGCCCGACGTCGACGAGGAACCCGAGCCGTGCTGTGATCTCCTTCAGGACCTGGTAGGCGATCGTCCGCTCGCGCTCCGTCAGGATCTTCGGCAGCCGCTCGACCCAGCTCATCGCCTCGGTGATCGAGAGGGTGGCGACGTCCGAGATGGTCCGCTCGTCGACCGTGACGGCGAGAACCTCCGGCTTCAGCCGCTTCCCGCCGCAGGTCGGGCAGGGCCGGGTGACCATGTACTTCTCGAGCTCGGTCTTGATGTACTCGGAGTCCGTCTCCCGGTAGCGCCGCTCGAGGTTCGTCACGATCCCCTCGAACGTCGCCTTGTAGGTGTTCTCGCCGCGCTCGTGGCGGTAGCGGACGAGGACCTTCTCGTCCTTCTCGGCGCGGAGGATGTACTCGAGCGCCTCCGGCGGCAGGTCCTTGACCGGCTTCGTGAACGACCAGCCGTGGGACTGGCAGATCGCCTCGAGGATCTTCAGCCGCCACGAGGCGTCGTTCGGCATCTTCGCCCACGGCACGAGGGCGCCCTGCTGGAGGCTCTTCGTCCCGTCCGGGATCACGAGGTCCGGGTCGATCTCGAGCCGGGTCCCGAGGCCCGTGCAGGCGGGGCAGGCCCCGTGGGGCGAGTTGAACGAGAAGTTCCGCGGCTCCAGCTCGTCCATCGTGAACCCGTCGTACGGGCAGGTGAACCGCTCGCTGTAGCGGCGCTCCTCGAAGGCCGGCGCATCCTCGCCCTCGCGGGGGGCGGGCGCGATCAACACCACGCCCTCGCCGAGCCGGAGGGCCGTCTCGATCGAGTCGGCGAGTCGTGAGGCGTCCGGGTCCGGGATCGCGACCCCGGTCTCGGGATCGATCGGGCGGCCGTCCGCCGTCCGTTCGGCACCCTCCGGCGCGTCCGCGCGGCGAACGATGTAGCGGTCGACGACGACTTCGATGCTGTGGCGCTTGTACTTGTCCAGCGTCGGCGCCTCGGACAGCTCGTACATCTCCCCGTCGACGCGGACGCGGACGAAGCCCTGCCGCCGGGCTCCGTCGAAGACGCGGTCGCCCTCGGTCTTGCGGTCCTTGATCAGCGGCCCCAGGACGAGGAGCCGCGTGCCCTCCGGCAGGGCAAGGACCTGGTCGACGATCTGCTGGACGCTCTGACGCTCGATCGGATGGCCGTTCGGGCAATGCGGATGACCGGCCCGGGCGAACAGCAGCCGGAGGTAGTCGTAGATCTCGGTGACGGTCCCGACCGTGGACCGGGGGTTGCGCGACGCGCCTTTCTGGTCGATCGAGATCGCCGGCGACAGCCCGTCGATCTGGTCGACGTCCGGCTTCTCCATCTGGCCGAGGAACTGGCGGGCGTAGGCGCTCAGGCTCTCGACGTAGCGGCGTTGGCCCTCGGCGTAGATCGTGTCGAACGCCAGGCTCGATTTGCCGCTGCCGGACAGCCCGGTGATCACGACCAGGCGGTCGCGCGGGAAGGCGACGGTGACGTCCTTCAGGTTGTGTTCGCGGGCACCGCGGACGACGAGCTGATCCTGGGGCATGTCCCCGTCAGTCTACGCGATCCGCGCCATATCGCACAGACGTTCGAATGGCAAACAGGCGGCCTGTCAGAGGAGAACGGTCGCGTTCGTCATCCCGCCGACGACCCCCGCGATGATCGCGAAGCCCACGATCGTGGCCGCGAGCCGCGGATGACGGCGTTGACCCTCGCGTCCCCAGAGAACGGCGACGATCGCCATGACGAGGCTCAGGACGGCGATCTTCGCCACCGCCAGGTACGGAAGCCCGAGCTCGTCGAGCAGGTGGGCGACGAGCGGGTTCCCCTCCGCCAGCGGGCCGTGGATCGCGACCATCCGGACGAACGTCCCCAGGTCGAGCATCTGGGCGACAGTCGCGGTGATCACGGCCAGCACCATGGCGCCATTGTGCGCCGATCTCGTCGCGAACCCCTCCACCGCGGTCATCATGACCTCGCCGCTGCATGCCAGTCGCGCCCACCGGTCGACCTGGCCGCGGCCGGGGCCCCACCCGCCGTGACGTGTCGTGCGTCCAGCATCGGGGGCGGAGCGGGGCGGTGCAATGCGCTCCGGGACGGTCCGGTGCACTCCGGCACCGGAAACGGCAGGCGAGGCGTCTGGATCCGGACAAGGACACGGCCCCCGCCGAGGCGAGGGCCGTCCGAGCGGCGAGGCGTTGCCTCGTCAGCGGTCGCTCACCCGCAGATCAGCCACTTGCCGTTCTCGTTGACGAGCTTCACGTCCTCGTCGAGAGCCTGGCTGTTCGAGAGAGAGCCGGCCATCGCCGTCAGCGCGGCGTCGATCGTCGTGTCGTCGTTGGGCAGGCCCTGGGCAGCGAGGATCGTCTTCAGGATCGGCTTGAACTTCGCCGGATCGACCGTGACCGTCATGTTCCCATTCACGTGGACCGTCGCGTCCTTGTCCGTCCGGGCCGATTCCTTCGTCGTGAGGTTGTCGAACTTGATCGAGATCGCGCTCATCACCTGGTTCGGGTCGACGCCGGCGCTCGTGAGCTGCTGCATTCCGGCGGCGCTCCCGAACATCTCGGCGACCTTCCCCTTCTCGGCCGCGCAGGCGAAGTCGTCGAGCTTCGCCAGACCGCCGGAGCCGGCGGCGTCGAAGGCGGCCTTGACGGCGCTGGATGGGTCTCCGCCGCCGCTCGCCGCGCCGCCGCAGGCGGTCACGAGCATCATCACGAAGGCGAACAGCACGAGACGGCCGCGCATGGCGTGCATCGGAATGGACCTCCCCCTTCGACTCCGGGTGTGGGCCCGACCAGTCTAGACGGCCCGCATCTCGGCGAAGTCGCCCGGACCGCAGTCCTGGTCCGAGGTCAGCGCGTCAGCGGCGACGGGCGGGCCGGCTCCCCTGGCGGCGGCGGACGTTCGGTGTCACCGACCGGTCCCACGTCGGCCGGTCGCGCCACGTGGCGCCTCGTCCCGAGTCCTCGTGCTCGTCGCGGATGCCGGGCAGCCAGTCGCTGGCCGTGTTCAGGTCCGTGGCAGCTTCCTCGTCGGCGTCACCGTGCGGATCCGCGTCGAGCGTCGCCGCCGGCTCCTCTTCCGCGGGGAGGACGGTGACGCTCGTGACCTCGAAGATCGGGAGCTCCGACAGGGCTTCGCCCGCCCGGGCCGCGCGCTTCCGGTCCGCGGCCGCCGTCAGGCCGGCGCCGCGCGAGGCCGCTGCCCGCTCCGCGGCCCGCCCGACGACCAGCGACTCGTCCTGCTCGAGCACCCGCAGGCGGATCGCCTGGATCTCGTCGCGGAGAGCCGCCGCCCGCTCGAAGTCGAGCTCGCGGGCCGCCGCCCGCATCTCGGTCTCCATCCGAGCGACGAGCTTCTCGATCGCCGCCGTGTTCTCGAGCGTCAGCGCGCGGCCGGCGAGGTCCTGGCGCTCGGACGTATACATCGGCGTGGACTGGGCGACCGTCCGGAGCCGCTCGTTGAGGTCGTGGATCTCCTTGACGATCGTCGTCGGCTCGATCCCCTTCTCGAGGTTGTACGCCTCCTGGATGCCGCGCCGGCGGTTCGTCTCCTCGATCGCGGCCGCCATCGACTCGGTCGTCGTGTCGGCATACATCACGACCTTGCCGCCGATGTTGCGGGCCGCCCGCCCGACCATCTGGATCAGCGACCAGCTGCTCCGGAGGAATCCCTCCTTGTCCGCGTCGAGGATTGCGACGAGGGTCACCTCGGGCAGGTCGATCCCCTCGCGGAGGAGGTTGATCCCCACGAGGACGTCGAACACGCCGAGACGGAGGTCGCGGAGGATCGCGACGCGCTCGAGCGTGTCGACTTCGCTATGGAGGTACTGGACCTTGACCCCGAGCTCCCGGAGGTAGTCGGTGAGGT
>DATBPR010000217.1:0-5663 GCA_036561285.1 Candidatus Limnocylindrales bacterium
GTCAGGGCAGGCACGCCGGGGCGTAGGGGCGGCCCGGCAGGTACTGGCTCCATTCGGCCTGGGTCAGGGTCCGGCCTGCGATCGCGCAGGCATCCCTGGCCCAGACCGCCGGATCGATCGCCCAGTCGAAGCCCCGGCCGCTCCCGTATGCCACGTACGCTCGGGAGCCGTCCGGGGAGATCGTCGTGTCGACCCAATCGTTCCCCGGATCCGGGAGGGCACCGACGATCGTCCGCGTGGCGACGTCGATGAGCCGGACTGTCCCGTCCGTTCCGGAGCTGACCAGCATCGTGCCCGACGGGTTCCAGGCGAGGTCGAGGACCCAGCCGGCCACCGTCGCGACGGACGGGCCCGCCGGAAAGCCCGTTGACGCATCCCAGAACCGGACGTCGCCCGAATCGCCTCCCGTCGCCAGGATGGTGCCGTCCGGGCTGAATGCGGCCGAATCCGCGCCGCCCTGGGAATAGCCCTGGTCGACCGTGTAGAGCGGGGTGGTCCCGCCCGGGGCAAACACCGCGATGCCCCCACCGCTCACGTCCCTGTGGCCAACGGCGAGCGCCTTCGAGACCGGGTTGAACGCGACCTCCAGGATGGATCCTCCGAACTGCAGCGGGGATCCGAGGCGAGCGCCAGTCCTCGCATCCCACGTCCAGACGGCCCCGGCATCGTCTCCGGCCACGAGCTCCCGGGAGTCCGGCGAGAAGGCGACGGCCCGGGACGCATTGACCCGCCGTCCGATATCGGTGGGATCGCTCGGATCGATCTCGTCCGAGAAGGCCGCACGGCCGGACATCGGCCCCGACAGCGGGCCACCTCCCGGAGCGACGGGCGTCCAGGTCGTCGTGTCATACAGCTCCGCGATGGCCGCCCCGCCGCCCGTCACCGCCAGCCGCGTGCCGTCCGGCGACCACGCCGTGTCGAACGACCATTCCGACGACGTTGCCGTGATCCGGCGAACGACCTCGTGTGTCGTAGCGTCGCGAATGACCACGCCGCCGCCGTCGTTCGCCGCCAGCAGTCGCCCGTCCGGGCTGGCGACGATGTGCGGGGCCAGGCCACCGAGCTGGGGCGCGCCGCCGTCCGTCCCCGTCCCGGCCTGGAACGGCTCGGCGAGGCGTCGCGATCCCGACAGGTCCCAGGTCATCATCGTGCCGTCGAGGCTCACCGTGTGCAGTGTCAGCCGGCCGCCGAGCATGGACAGTGCCGGCGCCCACACCCGGCCATCGTGGCCGACGAGCGTGTCCACGGGTGAGCCGGTCGTCGCGTTCCACAGGCGTGTCAATCCGTCGTCCCCGCTCGTCGCCACGACGGAGCCGTCCGGGCTGAAGACACCGCCCTGCATGACGGCCGACTGATCGCCCTGGAGCGGCAGCCGCGTTCCATCGCGAAGGTTCACGAGCAGGCCGAGGCCGTCGTCGGGTGTGTTCGGGAGGAAGAGCGTCCGATGATCCGGCGACACCGCGCTCCCGAACCACATGGCGCCGCGGCTCGACCTGGTCGAAACGTTGGCCCGCGACCTCGGCGCCGTGTCACCCGGGCCCCACATCGCGAACTGGACCGCGCCCGGCTCATCCAGCGGCGGTCCGGGTTTGCCCGGGACGCCCGGCAGCATCGGGGCCACGACGGTCCCGCCGTCAAACATCGCCAGACCCAGGATCCACATCCCGCTCGGGATCCGGAGGGTGCGCAAGACCTTGAGCGTCGCCGCGTCGTAGATCGTGATCGATCGCCCGTCCACGCTCTCTCGGCCGATGGTGCGGAGATCGGGCGACCACGAGAACCCGCCGCCACCCTTCGGGTACGAGATCGACCCGACTGCCTCGTCCGACATCGGATCGAGCAGCGTCAGTCCCGGCTGGCCACCATTGATCTCGATCACGTCGTTGTTGTCGGCGAGCGCAATCCCGCTCGTGTTGGAGATGTCGACGACGTACCGGACCTTGTCCGAGGCGGCGTCGATGACGGCGGCCTGGGCGCCGTTGTTCTTGACGAGCACGGTCGTGCCGTCCGGGCTCCCGATGATTCCCTGGGGGCGACCGTCCAGCGGCCGCGAGATCCGGATGACCTCCGGGCTCCGCTCGAGCGCGGCCAGGAGATCAGCGCGGGTCGCAGCCGAGTCCTCGGTGGCCACACCCTGGCGGGCCAGGAGCAGCGCCACGTCCAGATCCTTGGCCCCGACGCCCTGGGCCCCGAGACGTTCGGCGTCGGCGGTGTCCGCCGCCTGCCGGGCGAGCACCGTCTGGGCGTCGGCGGCGGCCCGCTGCTGGTCAGCCGCGGCCCGCTGCTGGTCGGCCACGACACGGGCCGAATCCGCGACCGCGTTCGCATGCAGCGCATCCGCCCGCTGGCCGAGCGCGACGACGCTCGCGGCGACGGCGAGCACCAGCCCCACGGACGCACCGACGAGCAGGACGCGAAGACGACGGTTCGCCCGTCGCTGGCGGCGTTCCTCCGCCTCTCCGACGGCCCGGCTCTCGGCAACGAACTCGCGCTCGAGGTCGTTCACCTCGGCTTCATGCTCACCGGTCCACTCGAGCACAGCCGCCAGGCGGGCGCCGCGATACAGCTCGCCCGCCGTCCGGCCGGTCTCGTCCCACTCGTGGGCCGCCTCGATGAGGTGCGCCCGCATCCGTCGGCTCTGCTGGTCCTCGTCGAGCCAGCTCTCGAGTCGCGGCCATTCGCGAAACAGGGCCTCATGGGCCACCTCGATGGTGCCACGGTCCGCCGTGAGCAGGCGGGCTGCCGTGAGCACGGTCAGCGTTCGCTGGACGTCCGGGTTCGTGGCGATGTCGAATTCCGCCAGCGGGACGCGCCGGCGGGCCATCGCCTCCCCCTCCCCACCGACGAGCCGCAGGAAGACGATCCGGGCCGTGGCCTGCTCCGCGTCCGTGAGCTGGCCGTAGGCGTTCTCGGCGAGGCGGCCGACAGCCCCGCTGATCCCGCCGGTCGCGGCCAGCGCGGACAGGCGCATCGTCCGCCCGTCGCGGCGCTCCCACAGCTCCACGAGCGCCGTCGAGAGCAGCGGCAGGCCGCCCGGGCGACCCTCGACCTCGTCGATGAGCCGCTCGACCAGGGCCGGCTCGACGGCGAGCCCCGCCCGGGCGGCCGGGCCCTCGATGACCGAACCGTATTCCTCGCGACCCATCGGCCCGACGAGCACCTGGCTGGCAGCCAGGAGCTCGGCAAGCGCCGGCTCATCCGCACAGCGGCCGTAGAAATCGGCACGCAGGGCGACCACCACCGCTGCGGCCCGGGCCTGGGCCGCGCCTACGAGCGATCCGATGAAGGCGGACCGAAGGTCAGGGTCGTCGACGCTGGTGAAGACCTCCTCGAACTGGTCGACGATCACGACCAGCCGCGTTCCCTCGGGCAGGACCGACGCTGCGCCGAGGAGCGCGTCCTCACCGGCCGGCAGCCGCTCCCGCTGCGACTCGTCGAGGGCCGCGAAGACGACGCGATCCAGCTCGCGCATCGGCTCGGCCCCCGGCCGGACGATCACCCGGAGCCAGCTCGCCTCGCCGAGGGCGCCCGCCTCGATCGCCGGCACCAGGCCGGCCCGCACCGCCGACGACTTGCCGCTGCCCGACGGGCCGATGACCCCGAGGAACGAGCTGGCCGAGAGGCGTGCCGTCATGTCGGCGACGAGCCGCTCTCGCCCGAAGAAGACCTCGGCGTCCCCGACGCCGAAGGTCGCCAGGCCGAGGAACGGACAGGCATCCGCGGTCTCGACCAGGCGAAGCGCCGGTGCCGCAGCCCGGAGCGCCTGAGGCGTTGCCGGCGGGCCGGCGCCCGAACCCGGCGGATCCAGTGAAGCGTCCTGGCGGAGGATCGCGCCTTCGAGCTCCTGCAGGCTGCGGGACGGGTCCAGCCCCAGCTCCTCGGCGAGCGCCCGGCGGATGTCCCGGTAGGCCCCGAGGGCCTCGGCCTGGTTGCCCGTCCGGTACAGCGCCACCATCAGCTGGCCGCGGATGCCCTCGTCGAGCGGATGCTCCCGGGCGAGCGCCTCCAGCTCCTCGACCACCTCCGCCGCGCCGCCGAGCCGCAGGTCGGCATCGACGCGCGCCAGCACCGTCGACAGCCGCAGGGATTCGAGGCGGAGCCGCTCGGCACGGATGAACCCGTCGCCGTCGAGCCCGTCGAGCGCCTCGCCACGCCAGAGAGCGAGCGCCGAACCGAGCAGCTGGCGCGCATCCGTGGCATCGCCGGCCCGAAGCGCCTGCCGCCCGAGCCCGCTCAGACGCTCGAACTGGGCAACGTCCAGCGAGCCGCCCGGGATGTCGAGGACGTACCCCGAGGATCGCGTGCTCAGGGTCGCCGAGGTCGCCTCCAGCGCCGAACGGAGCTTGCGGACGTAGCCGTAGACGATGGCCGTCGCCGTCGGTGGTGGCTCGTCACCCCAGATGGCGTCGACGAGCCGTTCGGTGGTGACCACCTCGCCCGCGTGGAGCAGCAGGTAGGCGAGCAGCGCCCGTTGCTTCGGTCCGCCGAAGGTCTGGGCCGCGTCGCCGCTGCCGACCTCGAGGTGACCGAGCAGGCGGAACTCGGCTCGCGGTCGGTCGGGAGCGCCCCACCGGGCACCCGCATCCCGCAACGCTGAGGCGGTGGAGAGATCCACGGACGCCGGACGCCTCCAACCACGCTCTGCGGCCATGGGGCCGCGCCCACCCCGGGCAAGGCTGGCGGCATTGTGCGCCGTTTCGAGCGCTGTTTCGCCGATTCTTCGTTGCCGCTTCGGGCGCCTCGTTCAGCCTCGTGAACGTGATCGGCACGCCACCCACCTGGCGGCGTGCGCCAGACCCCGGAAGCGGCTCGGTCCGCCGCCCGGGCAGAGGAAGGACGACGACGATGGCCTCGAGAAGGGACGTGCTCCTGTCGATCGGTGCGGCGCTTGCGCTCGCGGGAGCGCTGGCCGGCCCGGCGGCAGCCACGTATCCGGGTGACACGGGCCGGCTCGCATTCGCGATGACCGGCCCCGACGGCAACAACGACATCTACTCGGCCCTGCCGAACGGCAAGAACCTCAAGCGGCTGACGACGGACCCCGGCTTCGACGCCTGCGCGTCGTACTCGGCGGACGGCAAGCAGATCGCCTTCTGCAGCAATCGCACCGGCGCCTTCGAGATCTGGGCGATGGACAAGAACGGCGGCAACCAGCACGCCGTCACCAGCCTCGGGGGATTTGCCACCTTCCCCGATTTCAGTCCGGACGGCCGGAAGATCGTCTTCGACGGCGCGCAGGGCAGCGATCCGCATGACGAGATCTACACGGTGAACGCGCGGACCGGCGGCGGCCTGACGGCCCTGACCAGTTGCGCGGGCTACCCGGACGGCTGCTTCAACGACTTCCCGGCGTACTCACCGGATGGCAAGAAGATCGCGTATATCCACGCCGACGACGTCGACGCCGACGGCAACTTCGTCAACGAGCAGGTGTGGGTCATGTCGTCGAACGGATCCAACAAGACCCAGCTGACGTTCGATGGCAAGGGCTACGACCAGCTCCCCGACTGGAGCCCGGACGGGACGAAGATCGCGTACGCGGGTGGCCCCTCCGGCGGCGGACGCATCTTCTCGATGCACGCCGACGGCAGCCACCAGACCCAGCTCACCTTCGGGCCGGGCGATGACTTCGGGGCCGCCTGGTCGCCGGACGGACGCCAGAT
>DATBPR010000218.1:0-7003 GCA_036561285.1 Candidatus Limnocylindrales bacterium
GAGCCGCCCGCACCGCAATCGGCCGCTGAGCGGTCGCGCCCTACAATCGCCGGGCATGCCAGCCTGGTTCCCGCTCCTTCTCGGCACGCACATCGTCCTCGCCGTGAGCCTCTTCCTGCCCTCGATCCTGCTGCCGTTCGCGCTGCGCACGCGGCGGGCGGCGGACGAGAGCCCGAACCCGATCGTCCGGTTCCTCCTCCGGATGCAGGCCAACGGCACGGTGTTCGTCGGCATCGGTCTTGCCCTGACGGGCGTGGGTCTCGTGCTCGTGCTCGGCAGCAGCCTCGTGAACCAGACCTGGCTGCTCGTCGCCCTGACGATCTACGCGGCGACCCTCGCACTGGCGTTCTTCGTCCAGCGTCCGAACCTGCGCCGGCTGGTCGGCATCCGGGCGGCCGCCGACGACCGGGTCTGGCTCGAGCGGGCGAAGCGCCAGCGCTACGTCAGCTACGCGATGGCGGCCCTCGTCGGGACGATCGGCTTCCTGATGAGCACGAAGCCGCAGCTGTGGTGACGATCGCGACGGATCGGGCGCCGGCGCCGATCCGGACCGCCGCCATCGCCAACCTCGGCTGCAAGGTCAACCAGTCCGAGATGGAAGGAGCCGCGCGGCGGCTGCGCGAGCGCGGCATCTCGGTGGTCGACGCGCGCCAGCGGGCCGACCTCGTCCTCGTCAACACCTGCACGGTCACGATCGAGGCCGACGCGAAGTCACGGCACGCCGTCCGGGCCGCGCGACGGGCCAGCCCGGACGCCGAAATCGTCGTGACGGGCTGCTCGGTCCAGGTCGGAGGCGAGGCGTACGCCGCGGCCGATCCGACGGCCCGCCTTGTCGACAACCGATCCAAGGACGCGCTGCTGGCCGAGCTCGACGAGCTGCTCGGGCCGGATCCGGGCGCGGCCGCCGGCCAGCGAGCATTTCTCCCCCGCGCGCTGCCGACGCTGTCGGGCGTCGATCCGGCCGCCTCGCCGATCGACGGCATCGCCGACGGGCGGGCATCGGTCGAGCGGACCCGGGCGTTCGTCAAGGTCCAGGACGGCTGCTCGTTCTTCTGCACGTACTGCATCATCCCGGCCGCCCGCGGCCCGGAGCGGAGCCTGCTCCCGGAGGTGGTCCTCGCCGACGTCCGCTCCGCGATCGCGGCCGGCCATCGTGAGATCGTGCTGACCGGGATCAACGTCGGCACGTACGACGGCGGCTGGTCCGAGCGCGGCTTCCGCGGCTCGCATGTCCGGTCCGCCCTGACCCTCGCCGGGCTCGTCCGGCGGATCCTCGACGAGACCGACGTCGAGCGGATCCGGATCTCCTCGATCGAGCCACAGCACGTCGACGACGAGCTGCTCCGCGTCTGGAGCGACGGCGCGCCGCGGACCCTGCCGCACGTCCACCTGCCGCTCCAGTCCGGGGACGACGGGGTGCTGCGCCGGATGGGACGGCGCTACCTGACGGCCGACTACGCCGCGATCGTCGGACGGATCCGGGCGGCGCTTCCCGGCGTCGCCGTCCACGCGGACGCGATCGTCGGCTTCCCGACCGAAGACGACGCCGCATGGGACCGGTCCATCGCATTCATCCGCTCCCTCGACCTCGCGGGGCTGCACGTCTTCCGCTACTCGCCGCGACCCGGAACCGCGGCGACCCGCATGACCGGCCACGTCGACGAGCCGGTGAAGAAGCTTCGATCGGCCGAGCTGCTGGCGCTCGCCGCCGTCGCCCGCGCGCGCTGGGCGGCCGGGCATGTCGGGCGGGAGGCGACGGTGCTGCTCGAGACGCGCCTGGCCGACGGCCGTTGGGCCGGACACGCGGCGGACCACACGCTCGTCGCGGTCCTGCCGCCCGCGCCGAACCGGTCGTACGACCTCGAGAACGTCATCGCCTACGTCGCCGTCGATGCGGTCGACGCGGACGTCCGCGACCGCGTGACCGGCCGGATCCTCGCCCTGTCCCGCGGGCCCCAGCCGATCGGAGCCGCCGCCCATGCCTCCTGATCGATCGCCCCGGGCGGACTGCCTGTTCTGCCGGATCGTCCGCGGCGAGCTGCCGTCCCGGACCGTCCTGGACGAGGACACCGTCCTCGCCTTCCACGACATCGCGCCGCGCAGCCCGACCCACATCCTCGTGATCCCGAAGGCGCACATTCCCTCCGCGGCCGACCTGACCGAGGACGACGGCCCGCTCCTCGGCCGGCTGTTCGCGACCACGGCGCAGATCGCCCGGGACCAGGGGATCGCGGATGCCGGCTACCGGATCGTCAGCAACGTCGGGAGATGGGGCGGCCAGACGGTCGACCATCTCCATCTCCACCTGATGGGCGGCCGCGCGTTCGACTGGCCGCCCGGATGAGAGCTGGGCGCGCCGGATTCGGCATGACCCTCGGGCTCGCCGCCGCCACCGCGCTGCTCGCGGCCGGCTGCGGGCTCGGCGCCACCGGCCCGGCCCCGTCGCTCCCGGTGCCGTCCGTCGGCCCGTCGGCGACGGCCGGCGTCGCCGCCGCCCAGACACGCGGCGTGATCGCCGAGGCCCTCAAGTCGGTCGCGGTTCAGTTCGGGGACGCGACGCAGCCATATCAGCCGGCCGAATCCGGCCGGCTCCGGGATGCCCCACGCGCCGTCTACCAGGTCGTGCTCCCGGATCAGCCGGACGCCGGCTACGTCGTCGTCTACGAGTTCCCGGATGCGGCGTCCGCGGTCGATGCCGGCAACGAGGAGGCCGGCTACCTCGGCACGGGGAACGGCCGCGTCCAGTTCCCGCTCGGGACGCAACACGTCCTTCGCCAAGTTGGCACGACCCTCATCCTGTACTCGTGGCTCCCGGCGGCCTCGTCCGACCCGACCGCCGGCAACGTGGCCGATGCCCTGAACACGCTCGGGATCGGGTTCACCGTCCCGAGCTGACGACGGGGCCTGCCGACACCACCGCCGGCGTCGAAGGAGGGGACCGGACGTGACAGGGGCGACACGCGCGAAGGACGGCGGCCCGCCGAGGCCACGCCTCGCGATCCTCGAAGGGATCCGGCCGTACGACCGGAGCTGGCTTCCGCGGGACGTGCTGGCAGGCGTCACCCTGGCGGCGCTCGGCATCCCCGAGGTCATGGGCTACACGAAGATCTCCGGGACGCCGGTGATCACCGGGCTCTACACGCTCTTGCTGCCGATGGTCGTCTTCGCGATCCTCGGCTCATCTCGCCACCTGGTGGTCGGCGGCGATTCCGCGACGGCGGCGATCCTCGCCGCCGGGATCGGTGGTCTGGGACTCGCCGGCGTCGTCCCGGGCAGTCCCGAGTGGCTCGCCCTCGCCGGCCTGAGCGCCCTGATGTGCGGCGCGCTCCTGCTGGTCGCCAGGCTCCTCGGCCTCGGGTTCCTCGCGGATTTCATCTCGCGGACCGTCCTGATCGGATTCCTCACCGGCGTCGGGATCCAGGTCGCGCTCGGCCAGGTCGGCGGGATGCTCGGCGTGCCGAAGCCGGCTGTGTCGCTCTCGTTCGGAAGCGGGACGATCACCTCGTTCCTCGCGACGCTCGGCGAGATCGGCCAGGCGAACGGCCTGACCGTCCTGGTGTCGATCGCCGTCATCGCGATCCTCGTGGTCTTCGGCCGCTGGGTGAAGGCGATCCCCGGCGGTCTCGTCGCCGTGGTCGGCGCGATCGTCGCCAGCTTCGCGCTGGATCTCGCGGGTCGCGGCCTCGCGGTCGTCGGGCCGGTGCCGGGCGGCCTCCCGGCGATCGGCCTGCCGGCGGGGCTTTCGGTCGACCACGCCCTCGCCCTGATTACGACGGCCGTCTCGATGGTTCTCGTGATCCTCGCCCAGAGTGCCGCGACGTCACGCGCCTACGCCGTCCGCTACGACGAACCCTTTGTCGAGAACGACGACCTCGTCGGCCTCGGGGTGGCAAACCTCGCCGCCGGCCTCTCCGGAACGTTCGTCGTCAACGGCAGCCCGACCAAGACCGAGATGGTCGACGAGGCGAAGGGCCGGACCCAGGTCGCCCAGCTGACGACCGCGGCCACGGTCGCCGTCGTCCTGCTGTTCCTGACGAAGCCGCTCGAGTACCTGCCGGAGGCGGTCCTGTCGGCGGTCGTGTTCGTGATCGGGCTGAAGCTGATCGACCTCCGCGGCCTGGGCGAGATCCGCCGCCTGCGGCCCGACGAGTTCTGGATCGCGATCGTGACCGCTGCGGTCGTGGTCACCCTCGGCGTCGAGCAGGGCATCCTGCTGGCGATCGTCCTGTCGGTGCTGGACCACGTCCGGCGCCATTACCAGCCGCACAACACGATCGTCACCTGGGACGACGCCGGCCGCCGGATCCTCGTCCCGGCCGCCGCGGGCGTCGTCTCCGAGCCCGGGCTGATCGTCTACCGCTTCGCCGTCGGGTTGTTCTTCGCGAACGCCACGGGCTTCGCCGACCAGGTCCGGGCGCTCACGGCTGTCCCGAGCCCACCGCGCTGGTTCGCTCTCCTCGCCGATGCGATGGACGACGTCGACTACACCGGCGGCCGGACCGTCGTCGACGTCGCTCGCCGGCTCCGGGACCGCGGGATCACGTTCGCGGTGGTCGGCGCCTCGGACAAGGTCCGGCGGGAGCTCGACCTGTTCGGGCTCGGGGACGTCATCGGTGAGGACCGCTACTTCGACGGGCTGGCCCCGATGCGCGAAGCCTTCGCCGCGGGCGGGGACGCGCGCGGGGATCCGGGCGGGGACGCGCGCGGGGCTCCGGGCGGTTCGGCCCCCGCGGGCTGAGGCGAAGGAGTCCGGTCAGGCCTCGAGCCAGGCGCGGACCGGGTCGCGGCGGACCTTCAGCGTGTGGGTCCGCGGGAAGTCGTCCTCCGGCCAGAGCCGCCAGGCCGCGATGCGCTGCTGCGGACCGAGACGCGCGTTCGCCTCGCGGACGGCCGCGTCCATGACCGGCTTCACCGCCTCGGCCGTCTCCACGCCAGCGCCGCGGAGGAGGACGATCGCCTCGATCCGCCCCGGCGCGGTCTCGAGCACGACGGCGTCGCGGATGCCGGCGACGCGCAGCGCGTTCTCGATGTCCTCGGGATAGACCTTGAACCCGTTCGGCAGGACGATCCGGTCCTTCGTCCGGCCGCTGAGGACCAGCCGGCCGCCGGGATCGAGATGGCCGATGTCGCCGGTGTGGTACCAGCCGTCCGGGTCCATGGCCCGCGCGGTCGCGTCCGGGTCCTGCCAGTAGCCCTTGAAGAGGGTCGGGCCGCGGAAGAGGACCTCGCCGTCGTCGGCGATCGCGAGCTCGACCGGGGGCATCGGTCGGCCGACCGTCCCGAGGCCGTGGTCCTCGCGCGTCGTACAGGTCCCGAACCCGTTCTCGCTGCTGCCGTAGCCCTGGATGACGACGACGCCCAGGTCCTCCCACGCCTGCTGCAGGGCCGGCGGGAGGAATGCGCCCGAGCTGACGAACAGGCTCAGGCTGCCGCCGAGCCGGGCGTGGACACTCCGGAAGAGCAGGCGCCGGGCCGAGTAGGGGAGGTGTCGGGCGAGGGCGCGGAGGCGGTCGAAGAGGGCGCGCCGGCCGCTCCGGTCCGCCTCGCGCTCGATCGCGCTCCAGAACAGGTCGAGCACCTGGGGCACGAGGATCATGCTCGTGACCCGGTGGGCCTGGAGGGCCGCGAAGAGGACGCGCGGGTTGCGGCTGCGGACGTACAGGATGTCGGCGCCCACGCTCAGGGCGTAGATCAGGCCGATCGCCTGCTCGAACAGGTGGCTGAGGGGCAGGACGCTGATGACGCGGTGGTCGAGCGGCGGGATGACGTGGCCGATCGCATCCATCGTGGCGAGCAGGTTGTCATGGGCGACCATCACGCCCTTCGGCGTCCCGGTCGTGCCGGAGGTGAAGATCAGGTCCCAGACGGCGTCGGGGGCCGGGCGGGCCCAGGTGGCGACGTCGGCGAGCCAGCCGTCCGCGTCCGTGGCGGCGTCGGGTCCCGTGGCGGCGTCGGCAGGCGGCGGCGCCGTCAGCGCCTCGACCGTCGTCGTCGGGAAGTCGCCCAGGCCGGCCGGCGCCGGGTCCGGCGCGTCCTGGCCGGTGCCGAGGAGCAGGTGGCGCGGCTCGGCGCGGGCGACGATCGCCCGGACCGCGTCGGGGCTCATCCGGAGATCGAGCGGGACGAGGATCAGGCCCGCCCGCATCGCGCCGAAGTAGGCGGCGGGCAGCTCCGGGCCCGACGGGCTCCAGGTCAGGACGCGATCGCCGGGCTTCAGGCCGAGCTCGTTCCGGAGACGCCACGCGGCGAACCGGCTTCGACGGTCCAGCTCGCGGAACGTCCAGGTCGTTCGGGTGCCGTCGTCGTGCCACAGCCCGACGGCCGGCCGATCCGCGTATCGGGCGAAGGCGCCGTCGAGCAGGTCGAGGAGGGTGCGGGGGGCATCGTCGCCCGCCGCGCCGTCCGCCCCGGGCGCGCGCCCAGGATTGCCCACTCCCTCGTGCCCCATCGTCGAGCGATGGTAGAGGCCCGGTTGAGCGGCGGTGAAGGGCCGGCTGCGACGCTGCCCAGGTGGACGCCATCCGGATCGGGCTCTCGCTGCGGGCGCTTCGCGTTCGTCGCGCCTGGCGCCAGATCGACCTCGCGACGCGCGCCCGCGTCTCGCGCGGAACCGTGTCGAAGGTCGAAAGCGGCCAGCTCGGTGGCGTTTCCCTTGAAGCGCTCGCCCGCATCGCGGCCGTGCTCGAGGCCGACCTCGACGTGCGGATCCGCTGGCGTGGCGAGCACCTCGACCGACTCCTGGATGCGGGTCACGCACGATTGGTGTCGGTCGTCGCGGCGCGACTCGGCCGGCAGGGCTGGCTGGTTGCCGTCGAGGTGACGTTCTCCATCTGGGGCGAGCGAGGCTCGTTCGATCTCCTCGCGTTCCACCCGCCGAGCGGATCCCTGTTCAACTTGATGCGGCCGTCAGCGCGGCCCTGCGGAGCGTTCGGAGCCGGCGTCTGCGGTCGCCCGTGCGTAAGGCGGTTCTGTGTTTGCGCACCGCATCAAGTCGGTCGGTTCG
>DATBPR010000219.1:0-4359 GCA_036561285.1 Candidatus Limnocylindrales bacterium
ACGGCTCCCGGTCCGACCCGGCGGCGAAGCGGACGAGGAGCTCGTCGATCGCGGCCAGGACGTCGGCGTGGTCGAACGGCGCGATCAGGGACCGATCGGCGACCGCCGGGCCGCGGCCGGCCCGACGGATCGGCTCGGGCGAATCCGCGCGGAGATGGAGGATCGGAGCGGTCGCCCGGCTCCGGATCCAGCCCGCGACCGTGGCATCGTCCCCGGGAGCGATTGACGGGCCGAGGATCGCCAGATCCGGCGGGTCCGCCTCGAGCGACTCGATCACGTGCTCGCCGGTCACGGCGGCCGTCACGTCATAGCCGTCGCTTCGGAGCCGGTCGGCGAGCAGCATCAACCGGACCGGATCGCTGTCGACGACGAGCAGGCGCGGCGTGCTCATCGTGGCAGCGGGTGACGGCCGCGCGCTGACGCGTGGTCGCTGCCATGGAGTGGCATCTCTCTGGGTCCCCGGCGGTGGCGTGTGGCAGCCCGGCGAGCCCGGGCAGCGGCAATTCGCGGATTGTACGGGCCGCAAACAATCCGGATCGGCCCGCCGTTGCACGGGGTGACACGCGCCGGTCGTCGCAGCGGGCCGGATCCGCGGGCTCCTCGCGCGCGTGGGCACGATTCCCGTGGGCTATCCTCGAGCCATGCTGAGCGGCGGTCCGTCGCCAAAGATCCTCATCGTCGACGACGATCCGCGACTCCTCGTCCTGCTGGCGGACCAGCTTCGCGCGGACGGGTTCGAGATCCAGACCGCGAGGGACGGCGACGAGGCCCTGCGCCGGCTCCGGACCGGCTGGCCCGACCTGCTCGTGATCGACATGATGATGCCGCGGATGGACGGCCTCACCCTCGCCCGCGAGATCAAGGGCCGGGCGGACCTCCCGATCATCGTGCTGTCCGCGATCGACGCCGGCGATTCGAAGGCGGATCTCCTCGAGGAGGTCGCCGAGGATTACGTCACCAAGCCCTACCACTACCCGGAGCTCCGGGCGCGGATCATCCGGGTCCTCCGCCGGCTCGGCGACAAGGTCCCGCGTCAGAGCCTCGTCCTCGGGCCGGACCTGACCCTTGATCTGCACCGCCGTGAAGCGACCGTCGGGTCCGAGACGGTCCAGCTGACGCCGACCGAGTCGCGCCTCCTCTATGCCCTCGCCGCGAACCTCGGTCAGACGGTCACGACGGAGACGCTCCTCGCCCGTGGCTGGGCCGACACGGAAGACACCGATCCCTCGTACGTCTGGGTGACGATGCGGCGCCTCCGCCAGAAGATCGAGGTCGACCCGAACCGGCCGGCCCACGTCCAGACGGTCCGCGGCGTGGGCTACCGGCTGATGCCGGCCGGAGCCACCGAGCTCGCATCCCCGCCAGAGCCGTCCGCGGGTGCCTGAGCAGGGCCGCGTCTACCGGGCGGATCGTCCGTCCGACGACGGGCTTGCCTTTCCGGACGTTCCCGAGACGCTCGTGGCGCCGGCCGACGAGCCGGCCTCGGGACGCGGCCTCCTCGGGATCAATCTCTCGTTCCGGACGCGCCTGCTCATCGGCCTGATCGCTGCCGGAACCCTGCCGCTCGTCGTCTTCGGCGGCGCCGTCATCCTCATTACCGACTTCGACTCGGCGACGGTCGGCCGGCTGCTGCTCCTCGTCCTCGTCCTGTCGGCCATGCTGGCCGTCCTCCTCGCCTGGCTCCTCGCGGCAGACCTGACGTCGCCGTTGCGGGCGATCGCGGCCGCGGTCGAGCGGACCTCCGCGGGCGACCTCTCCACCCCGATCGTCGTCCCGGGCGAGGACGAGCTCGCCCGCCTCGCCGAGTCCCACAACCGCCTCGCGGCGGATCTCGAGCGGCGGAACCGCGAGCTCGGCCGGATCCTCCAGGCCATCGAGAGTGGCTCCCCGCGCGACAGCCCGGAGTTCATCGCCGGGCGGGCCGCCACGGACGCCCGGAGCGCGTTCGGGATGATCGACGCGTCGGTGGAGCTCGTCGACCCCGCGACCGTTCCGGCCGAGGAGCGGATCCCCGGCGAATCGCTCCCGGTCCGGGCGGCGCTCCACCTCGGCGACGACGAGATCGGCGTCCTCGTCGGGCACCTGCCGGCCACGCGGACCTGGGATCGGGCGGACCAGGATCTCCTCGAGGTCTTTGCCAGCGAGATCGCCGTCGCGATCCGCAACGCGCAGCTCTTCGCCCAGGTCGAGTCGCAGAACGCCCAGCTCCTCGAGCTCGATGCGGCAAAGGACGACTTCCTGCGCGGTGTCAGCCACAACCTCCAGACGCCGCTCACGAGCATCCGGGCCACGGCCGACCAGCTGGCCCGGGGCCGACCGGACCGACGCCTCGGGATCATCGTCGAGCAGACCGACCGCCTGTCGCGGATGGTCCGCCAGCTGTTGACCGTGACCCGCCTGGAGTCCGGTGCGCTCCGGCCGCGACCCGAGGTCGTCGCCCCGGCTCCGCGGGTTCGCCGGGCCTGGGAGGCCCTCGCTGCCGCCGATGTCGCGTTCGCCGTCGACGACCGGTCCGCCGGCTGGCTCGCCGTCGCCGACCCGGACCAGCTCGACCAGGTCCTGTGGGCCCTCCTCGACAACGCGCTGAAGTACGGCGGCCGGACGCCGATCGCGGTCGAGGTCGCACCGGATTCGTCGGGCTCGAGCCCGCGGGTGCGGCTGACGATCGCCGACCACGGACCCGGCGTCACCGAAGCCGACCGGACCCGCCTCTTCCGGCGATTCGAGCGCGGAGCGGACCGGACGGCGGACGACGGGAGCGGTCTCGGGCTCTACGTCTCGCGCGAGCTCTGCCGGGCGATGGACGGCGACCTGGTCCTCGACGCGACCGCACCGGATCGCGGCGCGGCCTTCAGCATCTACCTTCCGGGCGAGCCGCCCGACGAGGACGCGGGGGACCTACCGGCCCAGCCGGAGCGCTAGGACTTCCGACCCATGAGCCGGCCGCCGAAGGTCCCGGCGATCGGTGCACGGCGGCGACGTTGCAAGGTTGCCTGCAAGGTTCCGTCCAGATAGTCTCGAATCGGACTCATTCGATTCCGCGACAAATACCGCCGGGGGTCATACACGATGCACGCGCCGCCGCGGCAGCTTGCCGCCGGGCCGGCCCGGGCGCCCGCATGCGCGCCCGATCCGACGCCGTCCGGGTGCCGCCGCACCTCTTCAACGCGTTCAACGCGCACGCGCGCCCAGGCCCTGGTCGAGTTCGCCCTCGTCCTGCCGGTGATGATCCTGGTCCTGCTCCTGGCGATCGACTTCGGGCGGCTGTTCTTCTCCTACATCGAGGTGACCAACGCAGCCCGCGAAGGCGCGGCGTACGGGATCGCGCACCCGGAGGACACCGCGGGGATCACGACGCGCACCACCCAGGAGACGAACGTCCAGGCGGACTCTCACGGCACGACCGGCGGCATGTCCGTGGCGGTCTCCTGCAGCCCCCAGGTCTGCTCGACCGCGGCGACATCGGGGACCCAGAACGTCGTGACCGTCACCGCGAGCGAGCCGTTCACGTTCTTGACGCCGGTGCTCAGCAACATCATCGGAAGCGTCAACCTGCGGAGCTCCGCGTCGAGCGTCGCCCTCGGTCAGGCCGGCGTACCAGTCACACCGGCCCCGTGCGTGAACGTCCCGACCGTGAACGGGCTGACGGCTCCGACGGCCGCCAACAGCGCGATCATCACCTCCGGGCTCGTCCCGAGCGCGATGGACGATCTGACCAGCGGCACGAAGAACATCGCCTCCGGCCAATCCCCAGCCGCCGGGACCTGCGTGACCGCGGGGACGACGTCCGTCTCCTACCACTACCGGCCATGAGGCGGCGCGCCGTGCCACGCGAACGCTCCTCGGGTCAGGGTCTCGTCGAGGTTGCCCTCGTCCTGCCGGTCTTCCTGCTGATCCTTTTCGCGATGATCGATTTCGGGGCGTTCGTCTTCTCCGACAACGTGATGTCGCAGGCGGCCCGCGAAGGAGCCCGGCTGGCGTCGACGGAGGCGGGCTGGATCGGCAAGACGACCACCGACGACCCGGGCTGCAACCAGCCCGGTGGACCGGTCTGCCCGTCGCTGACCAAGTTCGGAACGGACGTGATGACCGCGGTGAAGGGTGCCGGCTCGGGCCTGGCCGCCTCCGTCACGGTCTACGTCCGATGCGATCCGGCGGGCTCGCCGCCGACCGGCGCGTGGACGACTGGAGACTGCTCGACGAACAACGCGAAGGGCAATCTCGTGTCCGTCCGGATCGTCTACACATTCCGCCCGCTGACCCCGATCGGCCAGGCCACGGTCGGGACTCCGACCCGGACCGGGGCCGCCACGATGGTCATCAATTGAGGAGCCTGATCGCCATGCCCGTCCGACGCCG
>DATBPR010000220.1:0-3248 GCA_036561285.1 Candidatus Limnocylindrales bacterium
AAGGTGCCGACCGGCCCGGCCGCGACCACCCCATACGACGGGCGCTCGAACCGGAGGAGACGGGAACGCGGCTCGACGGCGACGCGGCCGCGGCGGGCGACGATCGACATGCCCGCATCGTCGCGAGGGGCCATGAACGGCCCGTCATCGGGCAGTCAACGTTCGCGGCCGGGCTCAGGCCCGGGCGACCTCCACCGGGCGACGGAACACGTAGCCGACGCCGCGGACGGTATGGATGAACTTCGGGTCGGCGGCGTCGTCCTCGAGCGTCGACCGCAGCCAGTGGACGTGGACGTCGACCGTCCGCGTCTCGCCGGCGTAGTCGTAGCCCCAGACGTGCTCGAGCAGCTGATCGCGGGTGAACGCCTGGCCCGGGTTCCGGAGCAGGAAGACGAGGAGCTCGAACGCCTTCGGCTTGATCGGGAGGGCCTCGCCGTCGCGGAGGAGCCGGTGGCCCGCGAGATCCACCTGGACGCGCCCGAGGTCGACCACCGGCGGCCCTGCCGCGGCTGGGACGGCGGCCTGCTCGGATCGCCGGAAGAGGGCCCGGATCCGCGCCGACAGCTCGCGCAGCGAGAAGGGCTTCGTGACGTAGTCGTCGGCTCCGAGCTCGAGCCCGACGACCTTGTCGAGCTCGCTCTCCTTCGCGGTCAGCATCACGATCGGCACCCCGGATTCGGCCCGGATGATCCGGCAGACCTCGATGCCGGACAGCTCGGGCAGCATCAGGTCGAGCAGGATCAGGTCCGGCCGCTCGGAGCGAAACTGGCTGAGCGCCGCGCGGCCGTCGGCGGCCTGGACGACGTCGAAGCCTTCGGCCTCCAGGGCATCCGCGAGCGTCTCGCGGAGGGTCGTCTCATCCTCGACGACCAGGATCGTTCGTGCCATCAGCGCGAATCCTATCGGGCGGTGTTAACGGCCGGTTTCAGCCAGGGCTCGCCGCTCCGAGGCTGTCGATCGCCGCGTCGAGCCGGGCGAGGGTCCGCTCCCGGCCGAGCGCGACGAGCGTGTCGAAGAGCGGCGGCGTCGCGGTCCGGCCGGTCGTCGCGACCCGGATCGCCATGAAGAGGTCGCCGGCCTTCCAGTCTCGATCGTCGACGAGCGCCCGGAGCGGCGGCTCGAGCTCGTCCGCCTCCCAGGTCACGGCGTCGTGGCGGGCGAGCACCCCACGCGCGGCCGCCAGCCCCTCGCGGGTGGTCGCGGGGTCCCAGCGCTTCGGCACGAGGATCGACGGATCGCCCAGGACGGTCTCCGTCCACAGGAACCCGACGAGGTCGACGACGGCGGCGAGCGTCGGGAGCCGCTCCTGCACGATCGGCAGGAGCGTCCGGATCTCGTCGTCGGACGGCAGGCGGTCGATCCGGCCGTCGGCGACTGCGGCCTCCAGGAATGGCCGGAGGCGGTCGACCAGGTCGTCGGGCTCGAGGCGACGGATCCACTGGCCGTTCAGCCATTCCAGCCGGTCGCGGTCGAAGCGGGCTCCACCCTTCTGGACGGCCCCGATGTCGAACCGCTCGACGACCTCGGGCAATGACAGGACGTCCTCCTGGGTGCCCGGGCTCCAGCCGAGGTAGGCGAGGTAGTTGACGAGCCCTTCGCGGATGAAGCCCTGGCCACGGTAGTCGTCGACCGCGGTCTGGCTCTTCCGCTTGCTCATCTTCGTGCCGTCCGGGTTGAGGATGAGCGGCAGGTGACCGAAGACCGGCACTGGGTGGCCGAGCGCCTCGCACATCAGGATCTGCTTGGGCGTGTTGCTGATGTGGTCCTCGCCGCGGATCACGTGACTGATCTCCATCGCGGCGTCGTCCACGACCACCACGAAGTTGTAGAGCGGCGTGCCGTCGGCGCGGACGATCACGAAGTCGCCGCCGAGATTCGCCGTGTCGATCTCGATCCGGTCGCGGATCAGGTCGTTCCAGCCCACGACGCCCGGGCGGACGCGGAAGCGCGTGGCGGGCTTCCGGCCCTGAGCGAGGCGGGCATCTCGCTCCTCGGCCGTCAGGTGCGCGCAGCGGCCGACGTAGCGCGGCGGCTGCTTCGCCGCCTCCTGGGCCTTCCGGTCGGCGTCGAGCTCCTCGGGCGTGCAGAAGCACGGATAGGCGAGGTCGTCGGCGAGCAGCCGCGCCGCGGCGGCGGCATGGGACGCGTTGCGCTGCATCTGGCGGTACGGCCCGAACGGGCCGACGTCGCCGCCGCCCGCCGCATCCGGACCCTCGTCCCAGGTGATCCCGAGCCAGTGCAGGCCCTCGAGGATGTCGCGCTCGAACTCGGCCGTGCCGCGGGCGACGTCCGTGTCCTCCAGCCGGAAGACGAACGTTCCGCCGACGTGGCGAGCGTACAGGTAGTTGAACAGCGCCGTCCGCGCGGTCCCGATGTGAAGTGGGCCGGTCGGGCTGGGGGCGATCCGGACGCGGATCGTGGGGTCGGAGGCGGGCATCGCAGGAAGCCTAGCGCGAGGGGGGACGGTCCCGTGCCGGCGCGCGCGCCCCGGCGGCGGCCGGTCGACGTCAGCCGGCCGGCACCTTGTGGAAGAGCGCCGGGTCGGCGTCGCCGGGCAGGACCTGGACCAGCGCCGCCGGCCGGAGGCCGAGGGTCGCCCGGCCACGGGGACCGTCGAGCGTCAGCGAGTCGAGGGATTCGGAGCGGGCGAGGACCGTGATCGCGGCGCCGGGCGTCAGCGCCCGGGCCTCGAGGTACGACAGCAGGCCGGCGTCCTCCTCGGCCTCCTCGGTGATCCGGTAGATCGTCGCCCGCTGGCCGCCCTCGATCTCGCTGAGCGGCGTGCCCTTCGGCCGCTGGCGGGCCGTCTCCGCGTCGATCGGATTGCCGTGGGGGCACGTCGGCGGGTGACCGAGCATCTCGTCCAGGCGGGCCTCGACCCGCGGCGAGAGGGCACCCTGGAGCCGGGCGGCCTCTTCGTCGGACTCCGCCCAGCCGAGGCCCACGACGGAGGTCAGCAGCCATTCGAGCAGCGCGTGGCGGCGGAAGATCGCGTCGGCGGCGGCCCGTCCCGCGGACGTCAGGATGAGGTCCCGCCCGTCGGCCTGGCGGACGAGGCCGTCGGCGACGAGCCGGCGGAACATCTCGCTCGAGGCCTGGGTGGAGACGCCGAGATGGCGGCCGACCTGGGCGGCCCGGACCTGCGACCCGTCGCCGGCCATGACCCGCAGCGCGAGGAGATACTCCTGCGCGGCGTTCTAGAGATCGTTCGCGTCATGGCGGCGGCTCATCGAGGCCATGGTACGCGG
>DATBPR010000221.1:0-9783 GCA_036561285.1 Candidatus Limnocylindrales bacterium
GTGATCTCGCTCCGGTCCTCGCCGTCGCCTTGCCCTCGACGCCCATCCGCGACCAACGCAGTCACGCTGTGGACGTAGTCGGCGTCGTCGGGGCGGGCGTCATGGGTGGCGGGATCGCCCAGCTCGCGCTCGAGGCCGGCCACGAGGTCGTCCTCTCCGACGTCGACACCGCCGCCATCGACCGCGCGACCGACCGGATCCGCGATGGGCTCGGCCGGCGCGCGGTGCGGCTCGAGCTCGATCCGGACTCGATCGACGACTGGATCGACGGCCGGATCCTCCGTCTGCGGGGCACCGACGTGCTCGAGCAGCTGGAGCTGAAGCAGGCGATCTTCCGGGCCCTCGATGGTGTCGAGGGCGGGCCGTCGGTCCTCGCGACGAACACCAGCGCGCTCTCGATCGCCGCCATCGCGTCCGCCACCACGCGGCCGGAGCGGGTCGTCGGGCTCCACTTCTTCAATCCGGCGCCGGTGATGCGGCTCGTCGAGGTCGTCGCCGGGCCGGAGACCGCACCGAGCGTCGTGGCCTCGGCAAGCGCCCTCGTCGAGTCCTGGGGCCGGACGGCCGTGCGATCCGCGGACCGGCCGGGCTTCATCGTCAATCGGGTCAACCGCCCGTTCACGATCGAGGCGCTGCGCATCCTCGAGGAAGGCGCCGCAGGCGTCGAGGCGATCGACGGCGCGATCCGTGGCGCGGGCTACCCCCTCGGGCCATTCGAGCTGATGGACCTGACCGGCGTCGACGTGACGACCGCGGCCGCGACCGCGATCTGGGAGGGCCTCGGGCGGCCGGACCGGCTCCGGCCGTCGCCGATCCAGACGGAGCTCATCGCCGCGGATCGCCTCGGACGGAAGACGGGCGAAGGCTTCTACCGCTACGAGGACGCGCGTCAGGCCGGCGTGTCGCCGCGGTTCGCCGCCCCCGACGGAGCGGCCGTCGCCGACGACGGCATCCGCGAGCGGATCCTCGGGGCGATCGAACGGGAGGCCAGGTTGGCCGTCGACGAGGGCGTCGCCTCAGCGGACGACGTCGATCTCGCCCTCCGGCTGGGCGCCAACCATCCGGTCGGGCCGTTCGAACGCGCCCGCGGCTGAGGGCGGGCCGGCGGCCTCGCGCTCGGCCAGGTCGGCGTGCTCGCGGACGTGGAACCCGAGGTCGACGACGGTCTTCACCAGGACGAGGACTGCGATCGCGCCGACCGGGCTGCCGATCAGGAGGCTCACGATGGCCCCAAGGATGATCGTCACGTGGAGGATGACGAGGCGCGGATACGGCGCGAACGCCTGCTGCTGCGGGGACACCGTCAGGTACTCGCGCCGCCCGAGGTAGTTCACGACGAACGACACGCCGCGGCTGATCGACAAGCCGACGAGGCCGATCAGCACCGCCGTCGCGTCGATTCCGATGGTCGCGGGCACGGGCGACCCGAGGTCGCCACTGAAGCCGAATTCGACGCCGACCCCGGGGATGAGCACCGGCGCACTCGTCACGATCGATCCGAAGCTCGCGAACAGCGGCAGGGTGAACACGAAGATGCCGTGGACGAGCCAGAAGATGCCGTAGTGGAAGACGAAGAACCCGGCGATGCCGGCCTTCGTGACCGGCCCGAGGGTCGAGGCGCCGAGCCCGCGCGCCGCCGGCGCCGAGCCCTGCGCGATCAGGATCTTGGGGATGTTCAGCAGGCCGACGACGCCGTTCTCGACCCAGTACAGGACGAGGATCGTCGAGACGTTCCAGCCCCACGCCAGCACGCCGATGAGCGGGACGAGGTTGAAGCCCGCGAGCGCGACGATCGACGCTGTCGAGGTCGTCGACCGGGCGAGCGTGACGGCGCGGGCGATCACCCGGCGATCATCGCACGACGCATGCGCCGCTCCACGTCTGGATCGAGTCGGCCCGGGCCCGTCCGGTGGCCGCGGTCGCCGACCCTACAATCGGCCGCATGACACGCGATCTCCATCGACCCCTGCGCGAGGCCTGGGTCGTCGCCGCGGTCCGGACGCCGATCGGCCGGTACGGCGGCGCCCTGGCTTCGGTCCGCCCGGACGACCTGGCCGCGGCCGCGATCCGGGCCGTCGTCGATCGGTCCGGCATCGACCCCGCCCTGATCGAGGACGTGATCCTCGGCTGCGCGAACCAGGCCGGGGAGGACAACCGCGACGTGGCCCGGATGGCACTGCTCCTCGCCGGGCTGCCGGTCGAGGTCGCCGGGTTGACGGTCAACCGGCTGTGCGGCTCCGGTCTCCAGGCGGTGAACTCGGCGGCCCACGCGATCGCCGTCGGCGACGGCGACGTGTTCATCGGCGGGGGGGTCGAGTCGATGACGCGAGCGCCATATGTGCTGGCGAAGGCCGCCGGCCCCTGGGATCGCGGCCCCCGGGAGCTGGAGGACACGACGCTCGGCTGGCGGTTCGTGAACCCGGCCCTGGCGGCGATGCACTACCCGTACTCGATGGGCGAGACCGCCGAGAACGTCGCCGAGCGATGGTCCGTCGGCCGGGAGCGGCAGGACGCGTTCGCCCTCGCCTCCCAGCGGAAGGCGGTCGCGGCGATCGATGCCGGCCGGTTCGACGGCCAGATCGTCCCGATCACGGTTCCGGCGAAGAAGGGCGACCCCGCCGTCGTGACGCGCGACGAGCATCCGCGAGCCGACACCTCCGGGGAGGCGCTCGCGAAGCTTCGCCCCGCGTTTCGCGAGGGCGGCTCGGTCACCGCGGGCAACAGCTCGGGGATCAACGACGGTGCCTCGGCCGTGCTCCTCGTCGGGGCGGAGCGGGCGCGGGCGCTGGGGCTCCGACCGATGGCCCGGATCGTCTCGACCGCCGTGGCCGGGGTGGACCCGGCGATCATGGGCTACGGCCCGGTGCCGGCCACCCGGAAGGCCCTCGAGCGGGCCGGCATCGGCGTCGACGACCTCGACCTCGTCGAGCTGAACGAGGCCTTCGCCTCGCAGTCGGTCGTCTGCATGGACGAGCTCGGGCTCGACCCGGACACGGTGAACGTGAATGGCGGCGCCATCGCCCTCGGCCACCCCCTCGGGATGAGCGGCGCGCGGCTGATCACGATGCTCAGCCACGAGCTGTGCCGAACCGGCGGGCGCTGGGGCCTCGCGACGATGTGCATCGGCGTCGGGCAGGGGATCGCCACGATCATCGAGCGCATCGACGGGTAGGGACGGTCTCTTCACGAGGCCTGCCCGCGACGCCGCCTTGGTGCGTTGAACCTGCGAGCGGATCCGGATTGCGGACGCCACTCGGCTCCATGACCGGGATCTGGCAGGTTCGGTGCGCCCAACGTGCCGAACCGAGCAGATTCAGCGTCCAGGCAGGCCGCCTCGATCGCATTCGCACGTTCGACGGGCCAGCTGGCCTCGGGATGCAGGGGGTCGCGCCCGCATCGGGCGATTTCCGCGGAACGCTTGTCGAAACTGGTTGCCGTGCGTACGATTGGGCCACTCGACGCGCGCGATCCATTCGGTGACGATCGCGTCGAACAACGTCCTGGAGGACCCAGCCCGATGCTCGAAGTCCAGCCGACCGTCGTCAACCTGACCGACGCCGCCGCCGCGAAGCTGCGCGAGCTGACGGCCGAGGAGACGAACCCGGCGATCGGGCTTCGCGTCTACGTCTACTCCGGCGGGTGCTCGGGCTTCCGCTACGGGATGATGCTCGAGGACGCGCCGACGGCCGAGGACAAGGTCCTCGAGGCCAACGGCGTGAAGGTCTACGTCGACGGCAGCTCGGTCAACCTCCTGCAGGGCTCCGAGATCGACTACGTCGACACGCTGATGGGCGCCGGCTTCACGGTGAACAACCCGAACGCGGTCGCGGCCTGCGGCTGCGGTTCCAGCTTCCGGACCGCCGACGACTCGGGCAGCGCGCGGGCCTGCGCCCACTGAACTCGGGTTCCTCGGCGCCGAGAGGCGCGTCCCCCGATCCAGGCCGCCGGCTCCGTCCGGCGGCTTCGTCGTTTCCGGACGATCCTCGGCGGGCCTCCCGCCTCAACCGCCCCGGCGTGGATCCCGCGCGATCCAGTACGCCGCGTAGAAGACGATCCAGCCGGTGGCGTAGACCGCGGGCAGCAGCGGGGGGGACCAGCCGCTCGACTGCGCGAGCGGGTGGAGAGCTGCGAAGACCAGGGTGACCGGGACGAGTCGCGTCAGGCGATTGACCAGGGCCAGGCCGGCGACCGTTCCTGGCGGCCGCTGCGGTGCGACCGCAGCCAGCGCGTGGAGGTAGGCCTTGAGCGGCAGCCCGGGTCCGACCTGGGCGAACCCGGCCACCAGGCCTCGCTGACGCAGACGACGTTCCGCCGCGTCCAACCCGCGTTGGCCGAGGCCGGGCTGGAGCGCGAGGACGCGCTCGCCCGCGACCGGGGAAACCGAGTACATCCGCCAGGCGGCCAGGGCGCCGAGCACGCCACCGAGGATGGCCGCCCCGAGCAGCATCGGGGCGCGTTCCGGCGCCGCCATCGCGAGGATCCCGATCAGCACGTCCGGGACGACCGGCAGGACGAGCGCCTCCCCGACGCCCCAGGCGAACAGGATCACCAGGATCCAGGGCGACTCCGCGAGCGCCGCGAACGGCTCCAGCGTGGACACCCGTGGTCAGAGCGCTCGCACGGCTGCCTCGAGGCGGGCCGTGAACGCTCGGGCGTCCTCGCCGGGTCTCGCCAGGAGTGGCTCGCCGAAGCGGACCTCCGCCCGGCCGCGCCGCGGGAGCCGGCGGCCCGGGGCAAGGACGTCGTGCAGACCGATCATCCGGACCGGGATGACGGGCCGACCCGTTCGCGCCGCGACGAGCCCGATGCCCGGCTTGAACGGCGCCATCTCGCCGGTCCGGCTTCGGCTGCCTTCCGGAAAGATCAGCACGCTCCAGCCGCCGTCCAGGAGCCGGCCGATCTCCGCGACCGAGCCCGGGTTGGCGCCCTGCCGGCGGAAGGCGAAGCCGCCGAGCCAGTGGGCGAAGAACGCCCGGGTCCGGTGGCCCGAGAAGAAGTAGTCCTCGGCCGCGGCTGCCGCCAGCCGCCGACGGTGCCGGCGTCCGAGGGCCAGCCGGAGCGTCGAGACGTCGAGATGGCTGGTGTGGTTCGGGCAGATGAGGAACGGTCCGTCGAGCGCGGAGAGGTGGGCGTGGCCAGTCACCCTCGGCCCACCGACGAGGGCCGCCACGACCGGACCCACGAGCCGCGCCGTCGTCTCGCGAGCCACGACCGCCGGCGTCGAGAACTGCCAGGTCACGACGGCGTCCCGACCAGGTCGACGAGCCGCAGAGCCCAGTACGCGAGCGGCAGGGTGATGAGGAGCGAGTCGACCCGATCGAGGATGCCGCCGAAGCCCGGCAGCCACCGGCCGGCGTCCTTCTGCCCTGCTTCGCGCTTCGCGGCCGATTCGAAGAGATCGCCCCAGATCGCGCCGACGGCCACGATAGGGACGAGGGCGAGCGTGAAGCCGGCCCCGAAGCCGCCGATCAGGACGGGCGCGAACACGGCGATCCCGACGGCGGCCCCGACGAGGCTCCCGACGGCCCCGGCACGAGTCTTCGCCGGGGACAGCCGGGGCGCAAGCGGCGTCCGCCCGTAGCGCCGACCGATGAGGAACGCGGAGACATCCGCAGCTGCGACCGCGGCGGCAAGGGCGACGAAGGTTGCCGAGCCGAGCTCGCCATGCTCGACGACCAGGCCGATCCCGTGGGCGAGCATGCCCGGGAGCAGGATCACCCCGATGGCCGCGAAGCCGAGGTCACGCATTGCGCGCGTCGGATCGGCGCGGATGACCGGCCAGAGCATTCCGGCGAGCGTCGCGCCGCCGACGATGAACACCGCGGCTTCCGCACCGAGCGTCGCGACCAGCGCGACGATCGCGAGGTTCGTGACCTGGAGCGCGACCCGGTGGTGGATCGGGAGGTCGGCCAGGGCGCTCCACTCGACGAGCCCCACCGCTCCGATGGCCGCCGCCAGGACGGCGATTCCGGCAACGCCGGTCGATGCGGCGATGCCGAGGACCATCGCGAGGCCGGCGTAGCTCAGGGCCCGCGCTCCGATCGTGCCGGACGCCGTTCCGTCGTTCCGACCACGGCCACGACGGATCAGGGCCGCCAGGCCGCCCGCCACGAGCCCGAGGACGGCAGCGGACGCCAGGACGACGATCGTGTACGGGAACGGGCTCACGGCAGGCCTCGGATCGCGACGGCGCTGCGCTCGATGACGGTGAGGACGGTCCCGACGAGGAGGATCGGTCCGAATGGGCCCCATGCCGATGGCCCGAGCACCAGGGCGCCGACCGCGAAGCCGGCCAGGAGGACCATCCGCCCTGGCTTCGACAGGATGCCGCCGTAGAGTCGCGGTGCGCCTGCCGCCCGGGCGGTCACGCCGACGAACGACGCGAGGACCGCGCCGGTCACCCCGAGCAGCACGGTCTCCCGCTGGGCGCCGGTCAGGAAGGCCACGGGGACGAGGAAGGCGATGTCGGCGAGGCGGTCGCCGAGCTCGTTGAAGAGCTCGCCGCGAGGGTGCGTCCGGCCGGTCGCACGAGCCAGCGCCCCATCGACGAGGTTGAGGATCAGCCGGACGGCGATGAGGACTGGGACGAGGGCCAGAAGCGCCGGGACGGCCTGCGAGAAGAGCAGGGCGAGGCCGCCCGCGATCGCGATCGGGATCGCCGACAGCGTGACCGCGTCTGGCGAGATTCCCGCCCGGGCCAATCGATCGACGAGCCCGTCGAGCCGGGCGACGATCGCGCGCTTGGATCGATACCAGTCCATCTACCCCTCGACGCCATCTTCCACTGCGCTGTGGTGCATCCGGGGGTCGTCTCGCTGTCAATCGCCCGACACCGCGCGAGGCCCGTTCGATTCTCTAGACTTCCGACAGGCGCACGCCGACGCCACCCGAGCCCGCTGGGTGACCCCGGATGGAACTGCCCCTCTTCCCGATGAACACGGTCCTCTGTCCGGGCATCGCCCTGCCCCTGCACATCTTCGAGGACCGCTACCGCGCCCTCGTCCGCCACTGCATCGACACGACCTCGCCCTTCGGGGTCGTCATGATCCGCGAAGGGCGCGAGGTCGGGACCGGCGCGATCTCCTTCACCGGCATCGGGACGATCGCCGAGATCCGCGATGCCGGGCGCTACGAGGACGGCCGCTACGACCTCCTGATCGTCGGGACACGGCGGTTCGAGATCCAGCGGGTCCTGGGCGCGAAGCAGCCGTATCTCGTCGCCGAGGTCGAGCTGCTCGACGAGCAGCTGGGCGATCCGGAGGCGGCGCAGCGGCTGGTGATGCGGACCACCCGCCGGTTCGTGACCTATCTCGAGCTGCTCCAGCCGCGCGACGGCGAGACGGCCGACGAGATCGACGTCCGCGTCGAGGTCGAGACCGAGGACGAGGAGGAGGAGGACGAGGAGGAGGACGAGGCCGAGGCGACCGATTTCGCGGGGGCGGCCGCGGGCTCCCCGACGAGCGAGGCCGCGAGCGGCTCGGACCCAGGCGAGGACGAGGAGCCGGCCGCGGCGCGCCGGCGCCGCGTCACGATCCCGGACGACCCGACGATCCTGTCCTACCTGCTGTCCGGGATCCTCCAGGTCGAGTCGCCGCGCCGCCAGGCGCTCCTCGAGATCCCGACGAGCGAGGCTCGTCTCCGGGCGCTCCTCCGGATCATCGACCGCGAGATCCTCCTGCTCCAGCGCCGGCTCCGCCTCTTCCGTCCGGACGCACGCCTGCTCGGTTCGCGCCGCAGCTGATCTCCCGCCGGCCCGGGCGCAGGGCCGTGCCCCGAGGCGACCCGCCCGCAGCCGGCCGCCATCGTCATCCGTCCACCCGGCACGCCGTCGCCCGGCGATCCGGGCTGTCGGCCCGCGTCCGTCGGCGGCTCCCCCGGCGAACCGTACGGTCGATCCAACGCGCCCCCATCCGACCGAAACGCCCCAGGGAGACCTCATCCATGGAAGCCGTCCGCCCCTCGTCCTTCGCCACGGCCGACCCCACGGCCGCCACCCCGTCGGTCCCCGGGATCAGCCCGGCCCGCCTCGCTGCCTTCGGCGCCTCGCTGAGCGGCACGCTCGTCGTGCCCGGCGACCCGGGCTTCGATCAGGCGCGCCAGGTCCACAACAGCCGGTTCGACCGCGTCCCGACGATCGTGGTCCAGGCGGCGGACGCCGCCGACGTCTCGCGGACCGTGCTCCTCGCGGCCCAGACGGGTCTCGAGCTCGCGGTCCGGAGTGGCGGGCACAGCCTGGCGGGTTACGGCACGTCGGAGGGCGGCATCGTGCTCGACCTCTCGCCGATGAAGGGCCTCCTGATCGATCCAGATCGGCGCCTGGCCTGGGCCCAGCCCGGCCTGACGGCCGGCGAGGTGACCGCTGCGGCGGCCGAGCACGGCCTCGCCGTCCCGTTCGGGGACACGGCCAGCGTCGGCATCGGCGGCCTCACGACCGGTGGCGGCATCGGCTTCCTCACCCGGAAGTACGGCATGACGATCGACAACCTGGTCGCGGCCGAGGTCGTGACCGCCGACGGCCGGGTCCTGACAGTCGACGAGGAGCGCCACGCCGACCTGTTCTGGGCGATCCGCGGTGGCGGTGGCAACGTCGGCGTCGTGACGCGCTTCGTGTACCGGCTGGTCGACGCCGGGCTGGTCGTCGGTGGCGGCCTGGCCCTGCCGGCGACGCCCGAGGTGATCGCCGGCGTCGTCGCGGCCGCCAAGGCCGCCCCGGAGGAGCTCACGGTCATCAGCTTCGTGATGCATGCTCCGCCCGCGCCGTTCATCCCGCCTGCTCGCGTCGGCGAGCTCGTGATCATGGTCCTCGGCGTGCACGTCGGCGACGTCGATGCCGGCATGGCCGCCTGGGCCCCGTTCCGCGCGCTGGCCGAGCCGGTCGCCGATCTCGTCGGCCCGATGCCCTACCCGGCGATCTACCAGTTCACCGCCGAGGGTCAGGCCCGTGGCGGCGGCAGCATCCGCTCCTGGTTCACGGACGACGTGGACGTCGCCGACGCCGGGACGATCGTCGATCTGATGCGTCACGCTCCGAGCCCGGCCGTGATCACCCAGATTCGCGTCCTCGGTGGCGCGATGGCCCGGGTTGCCCAGGAGGACACGGCGTTCTCCCAGCGCGACGCCGAGGTCCTCGTCGCGGCGATGGCGCTGTTCGAGATCGACGCCGATCCGGCGCCGAGCGATGCCTGGACGACCGCGTTCTTCGCGGCCTTCGTCGACTCGATGTCGGGCGTGTACGCGAACTTCCTGGGGGCGGAGGGCGAGGACCGGATCCGGGCGGCGTACCCGCACGGCGCCTACGAGTCCCTCGCCGCGGTCAAGCGCCGCTACGACCCGGCGAACGTGTTCCGGCTCAACCAGAACATCCGGCCGGGCTGACGGCCGGATCTGCCGGACGACCCGGCGGTGACGCGAGGCGGTGGCTCCGGGGACGGGCCGCCGCCTCTTCGTTTCGAGGGGCGGTCGGGGGCGACCGACACCCGGTCGCGCCGGCGTCGCGCGACCCGCTTGACGCGGTCCTCCGCATGACATAGATTATCAATGTGTCATTGAATATCAGCGCCGAGCAGACCGAATCCGGCGCAACGCCAGTCACCGCCCGTCCCGGGGCCGCAGACCGCGAGGCGATCATCGCCGAGCTCGTCGGCGAGATGACCTCGTGGAGCCCCAAGGACCGGATGCAGGTCTTCCGCTCCTGGCTGAAGGGCTCGCTGAGCCTGATCCATCTCCACGTCCTGACCGTCCTCGAGATGGGCGGCCCGCTCCCGATGTCGAAGCTCGCGGACA
>DATBPR010000222.1:0-8591 GCA_036561285.1 Candidatus Limnocylindrales bacterium
CGGCCCGTTCCCTGCCCGGATCCGCGACGTCGGCGTGACCGTCGATCTCGCCACCCACGACGTCGACATCCTCAGCTGGATCGCCGGCGAGCGGCCGTCCCGGGTCTACGCCGAGACCGCCCAGCGGATCCACGCCACGAACGAGGACCTGTTGTTCGGGCTGCTCCACTTCCCGTCCGGCGCGACCGGCATGCTCGACGTCAACTGGCTCACTCCGGCCAAGCGCCGCCAGCTCCTCGTCGTCGGCGAGGAGGGGATGTTCGAGCTCGACTACCTGACCCAGCGCCTGACGTTCACCCGGGCGACGGACACGACGAACCCGCGCCTGATCGGCGGCTACGCGCCGACGTTCGAGGGGGAGATGGTCGAGCTTCCGGTCGCCTCGACGGAGCCCCTCGCCGCCGAGCTCGACGCTTTCCTCGCGGTCGTCCGGGACGGCGGCCGGCCGGTCGTGAACGCCGAGGACGGCCTGTGGGCCGTCGCCATCGCCACCTCGCTCCTCACGGCGGCCGCCGACGGGCGCGCCATCGACCTGACCACGCTGTCCACGAGGTTCGCTCCCGCATGACCATCGTCTCGCGCCCCACCTCCGTGCAGAGCCTGCTCGGAGGCTCCATCGAGCTGCCCGTCCACGCCTGCGGTCACGAGCCGGCGGTCGAGGCGTCGCCCTGGACCGGCGCGGCCGGCACCGCCGGCGCCGTGGCGGTGGTCGGGGCTGGAAAGATGGGCCTGCCCCTGTGCGCCCAGTTCGCGGATCACGGCTGGCACGTCATCGCCGTCGACGTGCAGCAGAGCGTGGTTGACGCGATCAACGCCGGGCAGTCGCACGTCGCGGAGGAGCCCGGGCTCGCCGAGCTTGTCGCGGCGGCCCATGCCGGCGGCCGCCTCCGGGCGACGACGGACGGCGCCGAAGCGGCGCGCGCGGCCGACGTGGTCGTCCTGATCGTGCCGGTCATGCTCGACGACGAGCAGCAGCCGGACTACCGCTACATGGACGCGGCGGTCGCCTCGATCGCGCCCGGCATCCACTCCGGCTCCCTCGTGATCTTCGAGACGACACTGCCGGTCGGCGACACCCGGAACCGCTTCCTGCCGCGGCTGGTCGAGGCCTCCGGCCTGGCCCCGGACGACGACCTGTTCGTCGCCTTCTCGCCGGAGCGGCTCTACAGCGGCGCGGCGATCCGCAACCTCGCGACCTACCCGAAGCTCGTCGGCGGGATCGGCCCGGCCTCCACCGCGCGGGCCGCCGCCTTCTACGACGCCGTTCTCGACACCGAGATCGTCGCGATGAGCAACGCCGAGGCAGCCGAGTTCAGCAAGCTCGCCGACACGACGTACCGCGACGTGAACATCGCCCTCGCCAACGAGTTCGCCCGGTACGCCGAGCGGGCCGGCGTCGACATCCACGAGGTGATCGCGGCCGCGAACTCGCAGCCGTACTCGCACATCCACCAACCGGGTCTCGGCGTCGGGGGCCACTGCATCCCGGTCTACCCGCACTTCCTCCTGTCGCGGGCGCCGGAGCTGGAGCTGGTCGAGCTCTCGCGGCGGACCAACGACGGCCAGGTCGGCGTCGCGATCAAGGCGATCCAGCAGGAGCTCGGGGGGCTCGAGGGCGTGCCGGTCCTCGTCCTCGGGCTGACCTACCGGCACGGCGTCCACGAGCTCGCCTACAGCCGGGCGCTGCCGCTGATCGAGCGGCTGTCGCATCTCGGCGCCGTCGTGTCGGCCTGGGACCCGCTCCTCACCCCGGACGAGATCGCACGCTGCGGCGCGACCCCCTGGACCTGGGGCGAGGCGGCGCCGACCCGGGCGATCGTCAGCCAGACCGCGGATCCGCTGTTCGAGCGGCTCGACCCCGCGTGGTTCCCGGACCTGGCCGTCCTGTTCGACGGGCGCGACAGCCTTCGCGGGCTGGCCCTCCCGGAGTCGGTCGCCTATCGCGGGATCGGCGTGCCGGCGCGAACGCGCGTCGCGGCCGCCGGCCCGGCTGCCTGACTGGCGCGACGAGCCGGAGCCGCCCTTGCGGATCGTCAGCGTCGTCGGGACGCGCCCCCAGCTGATCAAGGCCGCGGCGCTGTCGCCGGTCCTTCGACGCGATCACGAAGAGATCCTCGTGGACACGGGCCAGCACTGGGACGACGCGATGGCCGGGGCCTTCTTCCGCGAGCTCGGCCTGGCGCAGCCGGAGCAATCCCTGGGCATCGGCGGCGGGACGGCGGCCGAGCAGGCCGGCCGGATGCTGCCGGCCCTGGAGCGGGTGCTCCGGGAGGCGACACCGGATGCGGTCGTCGTCTATGGCGACACGAACTCGACGTTGGCGGGCGGGCTCGCAGCCGCGTCGCTCGGGCTGCCCGTCGCCCATGTCGAGGCCGGTCTCCGGTCGTTCGATCGGCGGATGCCCGAGGAGATCAACCGGGTCGTCGTCGACCACGTCTCGACCTGGCTGTTCGCGCCGACGCCCACGGCGGTCGCGAACCTGGCCGCGGAGGGGATCGTCGACGGTGTCGTGCTGGTCGGCGACCTGATGCAGGACCTCGCGGCCCGGGTCGGGTCGGAGGTGCGCGATCCGGCGGCGCTCGCCGCGACCGGCCTGGGCCTGGCGCCCGGAGGCTACCTGTTCGCGACGGTCCACCGGGCCGACAACCGCCACCCGGCCGCGATGGCGGCGTGGGCTGCGCTGCTCGGGGCCGTCGCCACGCCGGAGCGCCCCGTCGTCCTGGCACTCCACCCGGGGACGAAGGCGGCGCTGGACGCGGCGCCGATCGGCCTGCCGGAGACCGTCCGGGTCATCGAACCGCAGGGCTACCGGACCAGCCTCGCCCTCCAGCTCCACGCGTCCGCCGTCCTGACCGATTCGGGCGGAGTCCAGCGCGAGGCGGCCTGGCTCGGCGTGCCCTGCCTCGTCCTCCGCGATCGGACGGAGTGGGTCGAGGCGGTCGAGGGGTCGGGCGGGCGGATGGTCGTGGTCGGGCTCGATCGCGAGCGGGCGGTCCGGGCGCTGGACGCGCTTGCGCCGGCCACGTCGAGCGAGCGCGACGCGGTTGCGCGAGCGGCCGGAATGGCGCTGCAACCGGCCGGCGCGGCGGAACGGATCGCACAGGCCCTCGGGGTCGCGAGATGAAGGTCGTCATGTTCGTGCGGAACGACGTGACGGTGGACGCGCGCGTGCTGAAGGAGGCGGCTTCGCTTCGGGACGCAGGTCACGCGGTCACGATCCTCGGGATCACCCGACCAGGGGCGCCCCGCGAGGTGGAGCGTGAGCTGCGCGACGGGTTCGAGATCGTCCGCGTGCCATTGCCCGCCTGGCGACCCTGGTGGCGCTGGCTGCGGGTGCCGTCGCGCGTCGCGTCGATCGTCCGCCACCGGTCCCTGCACGCCCGTCCGGGCGGGCGAATGGATGCGTTCGACTGGCTGGCGATGTGGCGGTTCGGAACGCTGGGCTGGGCCAGGGACGTGGCGCGGATCGCCGGCAGGGCCGACGTGTATCACGGCCACGACCTGACGGGCCTGCCGGCGGCGATCCTCGCCAGACGCCTGCACCACCGGGGAGCCCGCGTCGTCTACGACAGCCACGAGCTCTACATCGAGTCCGCCGCAACGGTCGGCCGTCCGGCCTGGGCCGTCGGCTGGCTCCGGCGCCGCGAGCGAGCCTGGGCCGCGGAGGCGGATGCACTGGTGGCCGTGAGCGACGCGCAGGCCGACCATCTTCGGCCTCGGCTCGGGATCCGCCGGGTGGTGGTCGTCCACAACTGCCCGCCGCGCCCATCGGCCTCGGCGGCGAGAACGACGCTGCTCGGCGACGCCCTGGGCCTGCCGGCCGGCGTCCGCCACGTCCTCTACACCGGCGGCCTGCGAGCCGGTCGGGGCATCGAGGAGCTGGCGCTGGCGATGCTGGAGCCGGGCCTTGCGGCGGCCCATCTGACGTTCCTCGGGTTCGGGCCCCTCGCGCCGGATGTCGAGCACCTGGCCGCGGACCCGCGGTTCGGCGGCCGGCTCCACCTGATGCCGCCGGTCGCCCCGACCGACGTCGTTCGCTGGGTGTCGTCGGCCGATGTCGCCGGGATGGCGATCCAGGCGACGAACCGGAGCTACGAGCTCTCGACCCCGAACAAGCTGTTCGAGGCGCTCGCCGCCGGCGTTCCGGTCGCGGGCAGCGACCTCCCGGGGTTTCGGGCGATCGTGGCCGGCAATCCTGAAGGGCCGCTCGGCGAGCTGTTCGATCAGACCTCCCCCGCATCGATCGGCACCGCCATCCGGCGGATCCTCGATCTGCCGCGCGCCGAGTACGCGGCGATGGCCGAGCGGGCGAAGCAAGCCGCCGTCGAGCGCTGGAACTGGGAGACGGAGTCGGCCCGGCTGGTCGAGCTGTATCGCGACTTCGAGACCGGCCAATGAGGGTCGCGATGTACGTCTTCAACGACTGCACGACCGATGCGCGAGTCCTTCGCGAGGCGACCTCGCTGGCCGCGGCCGGGCATGAGGTCACCGTCATCGCGCGTCTGGATGATCCGGCGATGCCGTCACGGGACCGGCGCGATGGGTTCGAGATTCGTCGGATTCCGGTTCCCGTGGGACCGCAGACGGCCTGGGCGTTCTTCCGTCATCCGTGGCGGGCGCGTCGCCGCCTGGCCGGCCTCTGGCAAGCCGCCATCCGACGCGGCGCGGCAGGGCTTCCGCTGCTCGCCCTGGTCATCGTCGGCGGGCTGGCGACAGCTCTGTGGTCGGCGGTTCTGGCGCCGATCGCGTGGGTTGGCGGAGCACTGGCTCGAGCTGCCGGTCGCCCCGAGCGCCCGGGCAGCGACCTGATCGATTGGCTCGTCGCCTGGCGATGGCGCACCCTCGGGTGGGCACGGGCCGCCGCGACGATCGCGCCGGACGCGGACGTCCATCACGGCCACGACCTGTCGGGCCTGCCCGCGGCGATCTTCTCGGCGAGCGGACGGTCGCGAGTCGTCTACGACAGCCACGAGATCTTCCTCGAGTCCGGCTCCAACGCCACTCGACCGTCCTGGGTCAGGCGCAGGTTCGCCGCGATCGAGCAGGGTTGGATCCGGCACGCGACCGCCATCGTCACCGTGAACGACGCGCTCGCCGGCGAGCTGGCGCACCGGTACCGCACGCCCCGGATCGTCACCGTCCACAACTGCGCCCCGCGATGGACGCCGCCGGCCGTTCCCGAGGACCGGATCCGGAGGGCCATCGGCCTGGCACCCGAGGCGATCGTCGCCCTCTACCACGGCGCGTTCAGGGCTCACCGGGGCCTCGAGCAGCTCGCGGAGGCGATCCTCGAGCCGGGGCTTGAGCAGGTGCACGCCGTGTACCTCGGCTACGGCCCTGAACGCCCCAGGCTCGATGCGCTGGCGGCCGACCCACGGTTCGCGGGTCGCGTGCACGTGCTCGGCGGCGTCGACCCCGCTGCCGTGGTCTCCTGGGTCGCGGGCGCGGACGTCGCCGTCATGGCGATCCAGCCGAGCACGCTCAACCACGTCCTCTCGACACCGAACAAGCTCTTCGAGGCCATCGCGGCTGGCACGCCGGTGGTCGCAAGCGATTTTCCGGAGATCCGGAAGATCGTCGCGGCCGACGGGCGAGGCAGCCTGGGCGAGCTCTGCGATCCGGCGGACCCGCGGTCGGTCGCCGCCGCCATCCGCGCGATCATCGGCCTGACGGGGGCGGAGCGCGAAGCGCTCCGGCAACGCTGCCTCGCTGCTGCCCATGATCGGTGGAACTGGGAGACGGAGGCATCGGCGCTGGTCAAGCTGTACGACGACCTCGCAGGCGCGGAGGACGCATCCGGTGGGCGATCGGACTGACCCGTTGGCACCGAGCGGGCACCCCCAGCGGGCGATCATCGTGGCCGCCTCGACCGCCGAGTTCGACTCCCGCACCCACCGACTCGCGTCGACGCTGGCGGGTCGGGGTCACGACGTCACCGTGCTGGCCCGGGCCGCCCCAGGGGTCCCCAGCGAAGAGAACCGCGGAGGCATCCGGATCCGCCGGGTCTCGGTGCGCTGGTCGTCTCCCGCCGAGACGTCTGCCATGATGGGGCGCATGGCGCGGGCGCCCGCCCTGGTCCGGGCGGCCGTCCGGGCGTCCCGCGTCGCTCTCGCGGCGTGGGCCCAGGCCGCAACGACGTCGAAGGTGGCCCCGCGCGCCGATGTCGTTCATGCCATGGCGGTTCTCGCGTTGCCGACCGCGTTCGCCGTCGCGAGACGTCAGGGAGGGATCCCGGTCGTCTACGACGCCCGCGACCTGTACCCGGATGCCGCGAACGTCGCCAGGCTGCCGGGACCGCTGCGCCGGCTCTTCGGCCTCCAGGAGCGCCGCTGGGCTCGGCAGGCGGCGCTGGTTGTCACGGTCAATGACGCCTACGCAGACGTGCTGGAACGGCGCCTCGGGCCACCCCGGCCGCTCGTGGTGATGAACGGTCCGCCCCGAACCGCCCTGCCGGAGCTCGGCCAGCGTCGGTTCCACGACCTGCTCGGTCTTGCCCCGTCGACCCGCGTCGTGCTCTATCACGGCGGCTTCTCGCCGCAGCGCGGCATCGAGCAGCTGATCGAGGCGCTCGGCCGCCTCGGCGACGATACCGTGCTGGTCCTGATGGGCTACGGTCGGCTCGAGGCGGAGCTGCGAGTGAGGGCTGCCGATCCCGGGCTGCGAGGCCGTCTGCACGTCCTGCCGGCCGTCCCGCCGGAGGAGCTGCTCGACTGGGTCGCGTCGGCAGACGTCGCCGCGATGCCGATCCAGCCCTCGACGCTGAACCACCGTCTGACGACACCCAACAAGCTGTACGAGGCGATGGCTGCCGGCGTCCCCGTCGTCGCCGCCGACCTCCCGGGCATGGCCCGGATCGTTCGCGATTCGGGTTGCGGGATCCTGTGCGACCCAACCGATCCTGCCGCCATCGCGGCGGCGATCGACACCGTCCTCTCGGCCTCGCCGGTCGAACACGCGGCCTGGGGGGAGGCGGGACGGAAGGCGTCGGCCGGCCGGTTCGCCTGGGAAGCGCAGGTCGAGCCGCTGCTGGCGTCGTACGCGCGGCTGACGGGGCGACCCTGGTGAGACGGGCGGTGGTCCTCGTCGGCGGACCGGCGGCGCCGTACGCGCGTGCCCTCCGGATCGCGCGGGCCATCGCCGCGGAGGGCTTCGCCGTGGAGATCGCCGCCATCGCCGGGCCCGGCCTGCCCCTCGAGGAACGGATCGAGCCCGCGGCGCCTGGCTCCGTTGGGAGCCCCGAGCCGCCGCCGTCGGAGGTTGGCCCGATCACGATCAGGCGCTACAAGCCGCGCGGACCATGGACCCTCCTCGGGGCCACGAGGGCCGCTCCGGCCACGAGGGCAGCTCCAGGCGCCCACGACACCACTCCTCGAGCTGCGTCCACCGAGCGCATCCGGCGGACGCGCGCCGTGGCCGCGACGATCGGGATCGTGCGATCCATCGCTCGTGCAGCCCTCGCAGTCCGTCGCTGGATCTTCTGGCCACATCCGGTTCGCGGTTGGTGGGCGACGCTGGGACGCGAGCTCGCCCCGGCTGACCTCTACCACGCGTTCGGCACCCTCACGATCGCCCCGGCACTCGCGGCCCGGGACCGATCGCCGATCGGCCCGTCCGGCACGCGTGCTGCGACCATCTACGACGCCATCGACGACGCGATCGGCTCCAACGCTTCGCTCGACGTTCCGGGCCCGATCCTTCGGCGTCGCAACCGGGTCGAGACCCGGTGGGCGCGGTCGGCCGATGCAGTCCTGACGGTCAACGACGAGCTCGCGGACCGCCTGCAGCGGAGGTGGGGCCTCGCCGACCTGCCGCTGGTCGTGCGGAACTCGCCCGAGCCGGTCGGCGACCTCGTTCCGATCGACCTTCGCGCCGAGGCCGGGTTGGCGGCAGGGACCCGGGTCGCGCTGTTCCAGGGCCGGCTCGGGCCCAACCGCGGCCTCGAGGCGTCTGCCGAGGCAATCCTGATGGTCCCGGACGCCGCGCTGGTCCTGCTCGGGTTCGGGCCCGGCGTGTCCGCCGCCCAGGCGCGCGACCGCGAGCCACGGTTCCGCGGACGCCACCTGACGCTGCCGCCGCGACACCCGGACGAGCTGCTTGCCTGGACGGCCGGCGCAGACGTCACCCTGATCCCTCTTCCGCCGGTGTCGGCCAACCAGCGGGCATCCACACCGAACAAGTTCTGGGAGTCCATCGCCGTGGGCACGCCCGTGGTCGTCGTGGCCGGCCTCGTCGTGATGGAGCGCCTCGTGCGCGAGTACGACCTGGGTGTCGTCGCGGCGAGCACCGAGCCCGACGACCTCGCGATCGCGATCCGGACGGCGCTCGACCGGATCGACGGCCCGGACGGGACGGCGTGGCGCGCGGCGATCCGGCGGCAGGCGGCAGACCGATTCAGCTGGCCGCCGACCGCGACCGCCTACCGGTCGCTCGTCCGCTCGATGTCGGGCCGGACCGCGAACGTCGCGGAGCCCGGAACGGGCTCGCCGTGACGGGCGCTGGGTCGTCGTCCCGGGCGTAGCGCTCCCACGACGCCGCGAGGCGAACGCGTAGGCCGGGCACGAGGACAAGGATCGTCGCGCGCCACCGGCAGC
>DATBPR010000223.1:0-4344 GCA_036561285.1 Candidatus Limnocylindrales bacterium
CAGCGTGGTTCCTCGCCGAGATGGGGCGCAACGTCGCGCTCGAGGGCGAGGTGGCCGCCACCGGCCCACGGCTGGCCGATCCCGCCGATTCCCCCGCGGCCGAACTGCTCGCCACGGTCAAGCGCGCGGGCTTCGGCGACCGCGAGCTGGCCGAGCTGGCCGGCACGGAGCAGGAGGCGATCCGTGTCGCGCGACTGGCACTCGGTCTCCGCCCTGGCTACGCGATGGTCGACACCTGCGCCGCCGAGTTCGCCGCCGAGACGCCGTACTTCTACTCGACGTATGCGGCCGCCGGGTCCGCGCCCGAGGCCCAGCCGGTCGCCTGGCCGGCCGCGCTCGTGATCGGCTCGGGGCCGGTGCGGATCGGGCAGGGGATCGAGTTCGACTACTGCGCGGTCCAGGCGGCCGACACGCTCCGCCGCGCGGGCTGGAGCGCCGTGATGATCAACTCGAACCCGGAGACCGTGTCGACCGACTTCGACGCGTCGACCCGGCTCTATTTCGAGCCCCTGGACCCGGAGAGCGTGCGCAGCGTCATCGATGCCGAGAGCCCCGGCGGCCTGGGGAACGACGGCGATCCCGGTGACAGCCATGGCCTCCTGCCGGCCGTCGTCGCCTACGGTGGCCAGACCCCGCTCAACCTTGCGGGGCCGCTCGCGGGCGGTGGTGTGCCGCTGCTCGGTTCGACCCTCGAGGCGATCGACCAGGCGGAGGAGCGGACACGGTTCTCGGCGCTGCTCGACCGGCTCGGGATCCCGCAGCCCGAGGGCGGGATGGCGCACTCGGTCGAGGAAGCGCTGACCCTTGCCGAGCGGATCGGCTACCCGGTCATCGTCCGGCCGTCGTTCGTCATCGGCGGGCTCGCCATCGACTTCTCGTACTCGCCGACGGACCTCATTCGACAGCTCGCGGCGGCGACGGTCGTCGATCCGGATCGGCCGGTGCGGATCGACCGCTACCTCGAGGGCGTCGAGGTCGACGTCGATGCGATCAGCGACGGCGAGGAGGTCCTGATCCCGGGCCTGCTCGAGCACGTCGAGCGGGCCGGCGTCCACAGCGGCGACAGTGTCGGCATGTTCCCGCCGCAGACCGTCGGACCCGGGGACCAGGAGCTGATCGTCGCGACGATGGAGCGGATCGTCCTCGCCCTCGGCGTCCGCGGCCTCTGCAACGCCCAGTTCATCGTCCGCGAGGACGGCGTCTACCTCATCGAGGTCAACCCGCGCGCCAGCCGGACGGTGCCGTTCCTCTCGAAGGTCACCGGCGTGCCGATGGTCCGGCTCGCCGTCCGGATCGCCCTCGGTGAGCGGCTCGCCGACCTCGGCTGGCCCAACGGCATCCTCCAGCCGCCACCGCTCATCGCCGTCAAGGCGCCGGCCTTCTCGACGGCCAAGCTGCGCGGGGTCGATCCGTCCGTCGGGCCGGGGATGCAGTCGACCGGCGAGGTGATCGGGCTCAGCGACGATCCGCGCGTCGCGCTGGCCAAGGCGCTGATCGGCGCCGCGCTGGTTCCGCCGCGGTCCGCGGGCCCGGACGATGCCCACCTGGCCCTGCTCTCGATCGCGGACCGCGACAAGGCCTCGCTGGCGCGGCTCGCCGACGCCCTCCGTGAAGCCGGCTACCACCTCGCGGCGACCGGCGGCACCCGGGCCGCCCTGGCGGCCGCCGGCCACGACGCCCGGCCCGTGGCGAAGCTCGGCGCCGAGCCCGACGAGACCGCCGGCGAGGTCTCGATCCTCGAGCTGATCGCGTCGGGCGAGGTCCGGCTCGTCGTCAACACGCCGACGCCGCGGTCCGGCGCGGTTCGCGACGCGGCGGAGATCCGCCTGGCGGCGACGAGCGAGGGGATCCTCTGCCTCACGGCCATCGAGACCGCGGTCGCGGCGGCGGAGGCGCTCAACCCGGCGATCGCCCCGCGGCTGTCGGAGGTCCGGTCGCTGGCCGAGTGGGTCCCGAACCCGGGCATCCCGCCGGAGGAGGCGGCCGCCCCAGAGCCGATCGCGGCGGGCGCATGACGGACGCGCGAGCCGTCGATCTCGTCGTCTTCGACTGCGACGGGGTCCTCGTCGACAGCGAGCGGCTCTCGATCCGCCTCGACGTGGAGCTGCTGGCGTCGCTGGGCTGGCCGATGACCGAGGCAGAGATCGTCGAGCACTTCGTCGGCCGGACCGACGCGGCGATGCGGGCGGAGATCGAGGAGCACCTTGGCCGTGACGTGTCCGCCGAGTGGAACGCCTTCGGAGAGCGCTATCGCGCCGCCTTCGCCGCCGAGCTCGAGCCGGTCGACGGCGTCGCCGCCGCCGTCGATGCGATCCAGGCCGCCGGCTACGTGACCTGTGTGGCCTCGAGCGGCGACGACGGCAAGATCCGGCGGAACCTCGCGAAGACCGGTCTGCTCGACCGGTTCGGTGACCGGCTGTTCAGCGGCGACGACGTCGTGAACGGCAAGCCGGCGCCGGACCTGTTCCTCCATGCCGCTGCGGCGTTGGGCGTCGAGCCGGCCCGGGCCGCGGTCGTCGAGGACAGCCGGCACGGGGTCGAGGCCGCGCGGGCGGCCGGGATGTGGGTCTTCGCCTACACGTCCGGCGTCACGCCGGCCGCCGCCCTGGCCGGATCGCGGACCACCCTGTTCGACGACATGCGGTCGCTGCCGGCGCTGATCGAGGCGGTCGAGCCCGGCGCCTGAGCGCCCGCCGCGGCCGGTGCCTGGACGACGAGGGCCTGGCCGAGCGACCAGAGCGTCAGCGTCGTCAGGGCGACCATGATCACGGCCAGCGGCACCTGCCGTCGCCGGTGCTCGGAGGCGCCGCGGGCCGCGCCGGATTCATTCGCCGCCACGCAGTGGCCCGCCCAGGCCCCGAGCATGTGGCCACCCACGACGGCCGCCAGCTGGACCGTCCAGACGAATCCGGGCGGGAGCCACGACGACGACGGCTCGAAGAACGCGAAGCCGAAGTCGCCGATGTCCCAGCCCTGCTGGAGCGGATCCGCGAGGGCGACGACGATCCGCTGACCGTCGATCAGGAGATACGTGAAGTAGTGGGCCACGAGGTAGCCCGCCGCGATCGGTATCAGGCCGGCGACGGTCGGGCTGAGGCCCACCATCCGCGACACGATGACGGCGCCCGCGACGATGACCCCGAGGAAGCCGAACAGCTGGAGCGTCTTGATCGGGACGCCCGGGGCGCCGAAGACGTCGAACCAGGGCTGGGTCTGGGACAGGCCGTCGAACAGGATCGAGGCCGTCCCGAGCGCGACGAGGACGAGATCCTCGAAGTGCCAGCCGGGCAGGAGCAGGGCTGATGCGTAGGGGCGCCGCGCGATGCGATCGTCGGCCGGGTCGTCGGTCGGGCCGTACGGCGCGATCCGGCCGAGCAGGCTGAACCAGACGTGGAACGTCTCGCCGTCGCGACGCCAGGCGTCCCGCCCGAACTGGGCCATCATCGCGAGCGTGAAGGCGGTGTAGCCGACCATCACGATGAACAGCGTCCGCGGGCCGGTGCCGTTGCCGACGAGCTCGAGCCAGACGAAGAAGACGAAGCCGACGATCGCCGGCCACCGCCCGATCGCGGCCGGGTACTCGGCGACGGACCAGCCGTCGAACCCGACGGCCCGGAGCGCGGCCGCGCCGAGGTCGTGGATCGTCGTGAACGGGTCGATCCAGTGCCAGACCGGGCCGACGAACGCGGACAGCATGGCCACGCCGACCCAGCCGTACACCCACAGGAACAGCGTCGTGACGTCGCCGGCGCTCGTGCCTCCCGCGATCCCCTGGGCGAGGACCCAGATCCAGCCGATGAGCCCGATTGCGCGGAGCGGATGGCGGACCCAGGCCGGTGGCAGCCTGCCCGCCGGCAGGACCGGCGGGTCCGCCCGGACGTCCGCGTACAGCACGAAGGCGAACGACAGGCCGACCGCGATCGCCGCGCCGGCGAGATAGACGATCAACGGCAGCCGGCTCTGGTAGGTGTTGCTGAGGGTATGGGCGAGGACGGTCGCCGGACCCGCGAGCAGCAGGGCGCCGGCCGCCGGCGCGACGACGGCGAACGCCCGGCCCCGCAGCCGGCGGCTCATGTCATCCCGCGGCGGGACCGCGACCGCGTCCCCGGCCGCGAATCAGCCAGAGCCCCAGCCCCGCGAGGACGACCAGGACCACCACGATCGGGATGATCGCGTCGCTCGTCGAGTTGGCGGGTGTCGTCGGCGGCGCGGACGGGGATGGGGCGACGCTCGGGGCGGCGGTCGGCGAGGCTGACACGGCATCGGACGGCTCCACCGACGCATCGGCAGATGGCGCGGTCGAGGGTGGCGGCGATGACGCCGCGTCCACGGTGAAGGTCGTCT
>DATBPR010000224.1:0-2404 GCA_036561285.1 Candidatus Limnocylindrales bacterium
GACGCCCAGGGGCGGATCAGGCATCGCCACTTCGGCGAGGAGGACTACGAGCGCTCCGAGCAGGTCATTCAGCAACTGCTCGCCGAGGCTGGGGTCGACGGGGTCGAGACGGAGCTGGTCTCGGCTGAGCCCGGTGGCGTCGAGCTCGCGGCGAACTGGGACACGCTCCAGTCCCCGGAGACCTACGTCGGCTACGGGCGGGCGACGGGCCTCGTTTCTCCCGGCGGCGTGGACCCCGATCGCAGCAAGCTCTACGTGGACCCACCCCAGCTGCGCCTGAACCAATGGTCCCTGTCGGGTGATTGGACGGTGGGGGAGCAGATCACGACGCTCAACGAGCCCGGCGGGCGGATCACCTGTCGCTTTCACGCTCGCGACGTGAACCTCGTGATGGGCACTCGGACAGACGGAGGGACCGCGCGCTACCTGGTCCTGTTCGACGGCGAGCCGCCCAACGGCAACCGGGGCATCGACGTCGACCAGCGCGGCAGCGGCACGATTGCCGCCGCGAGGCTCTACCAGCTGGTCCGTCAGAGCGGCCCGATCGCGGAGCGCACCTTCGAGATCACCTTCCTCGATGCCGGCGCACAGGCTTACGTGTTCACCTTCGGCTAGCGAAAGCAAGGAGCAGAAAATGACCGACCAACCGAATGTTGTTCTCGTCCACGGCGCGTTCGCGGATGGATCGTCCTGGAGCGCCGTCATCGAGGACCTGCAGGCCAAGGGCTACGACGTCACGGCTCCACAGTTCCCGGAGACATCCTTGGCGGACGATGTCGCCCGCCTGCGTCAGGCTCTCGGCTGGCTCGACGGACCGGCCGTCGTGGTGGGGCACTCGTACGGCGGACAGATCATCACCGCGCTCGGAGACGACACGGCGAACGTCGTCGGGCTGGTCTACGTCGCCGGCTTCGCGCTCGATCAGGGCGAGACGATCGGCGGAGTGAACGGCGGTTACCCGGACCCGCCTGCGCTGGCCAACCTGATCGTCGACGAGAAGGGGTTCGGTCGTCTGCCGGAGGACGATTTCGTCGCCCATTTCGCGGCCGATGTCGATCCTGCCAAGGCGAGGGTCATGCACGCCGCTCAGCAGCCCGTCTCCATGAGCGTCTTCGAGGACGTCATGGGCACGCCGGCGTGGAAATCTCTCCCGTCGTGGTCGCTGATCACCGCCAACGACGAGGCGATCGCACCCGACGCCCACCGGATGTTCGCGAAGCGGATGGGAGCGGACTCCGTCGAGATTCCATCGAGCCACGTCGCGATGGTCTCCCACCCGGAGGCCGTGGTCGAGATCATCGAAGCAGCCGCCAAGAAGGCTGGGGCCGCGGCTCCCGAAAGCGCCACAGCCTGATCAATCCCTACCAGGAGGTCCAGATGAGCACTGATGAGAGCAGCACCGAAACCGCGAGTGACGTGCCGAAGCCCGGCGAGTTCAGGCTCGAGGTCCTCGCCCTGCCGGTCTCCGATGTCGATCGGGCGAAGGCCTTCTACGAGAGCCTCGGCTGGCGCGTGGACATCGACTTCGAGCCCGCCCCCGGTGTCCGGGTCGTCCAGATCACCCCGACCGGCTCCGGTTGCTCGTTCTCATTCGGAAAGGGCTTCATCAAGACCGAGCCCGGTACCGTCGAGCGCCTGGAGGTGGCGGTCCATGACATCGAGGCCGCGCGTGACGATTTGATCGGCCGCGGCGCCGACGTCGGCGAGATCTACCACCTGGGCGAGGGGGGCCCGGCCCCGGGGCCAGATCCGGACCGAACCTCCTACAACAGCTATGCGCCTTTCAGCGACCCGGACGGCAACGGCTGGGTGCTCCAGGAGATCACCGAGCGCCTGCCGGGAAGATGAACGAGGCCGGCGAGGAACTTGCCGGCCAGACCGTCGTCCTGATCGGCGGCAGTGCCGGCATCGGCCTCGAGACCGCCCGCAGGGCGCGGGCCGAGGGAGCCAAGGTCGTCCTGACCGGCCGTAACCCCGAGCGGCTGGAGAAGGCTGCGGGCGAGGTGGGAGCAGAGGACACGGCGGCCTTCGACGCAGACGACTACGACGCTCTGGGGTCGTTTCTTGACGATCTCCCGAAGCCGATCGACCACGTGCTGGTCACCGCCGGCGCTCCCCACTACGCGCCTCCTCTCGAGATGTCGCCGGAGGAGGCGCGCGACGGGCTCGCCGGGCATGCGGTGCAGGCCCTCCAGGTGGCAAAGGGGATCGATGGCGGGATCCGGCCGGGTGGAGCGCTTCTGCTCATGGGGGGCACGGGAGGCCGGCGGATCGGCCGCGGCTACGAGATCGTCAACTTCGTCACCGCCGCAATGCCCGCCCTCACGGCCAGCCTCGCCCTCGATCTCGCGCCCGTCCGGGTCAACCTGATCGCGCCCGGGTTCGTCGACACGCCGCTGTCCGC
>DATBPR010000225.1:0-1547 GCA_036561285.1 Candidatus Limnocylindrales bacterium
CACGGCGCCCGCCAGGCTGCCGTCCTGCTCTTCGCACAGGCGCCGGGCCACGGCCAGGCCGCTCTCTGCGCCGAGGTCGATGTCGACCAGCGCGAGATCCGGCCGCAGAGCGCGCGCGAGCCGCACGGCCTCCTCGCCGTCCGCCGCGTGGCCCAGGAGGTCCATCCCCTCCTCCTGTAGGAGGTACCCGGCCTCGCGCGCGAATCGCGGGTTGTCGTCGACTATCAGGGTCCGGATCGACATCGACCGCAACGATAGGTGGCCGGGGTCTCGTCCCGGTTGGGGTTAGCCCCCAAATCTTCCACCGGCCTTGCCGTCCATAATCCGCGCATGGCTGGCGACGTGCCCGGGGTCCTGATCGCCGAGGACGATGTGCTCCTCCGGGAAGGGCTGGCGCGGCTGCTGGCGGACGAGGGCTTCAACGTGATCGACCAGGCCGGGAACGCCTCTGCGCTCCTGGCGCTGGCGCACCGCCATCGGCCCGACCTCGTGATCGTGGACATCCGCATGCCGCCGACCCACACCACCGAGGGGCTCGACGCCGCCCGCACGATTCGGGAGGAGATGCCCGAGACGGCCGTCGTCGTCCTGTCCGCACACGCCGAGCTCGAGCAGGCGACCGACCTCCTGGCGTGCGGCGAGCGGAGCGGCTACCTGCTGAAGAGCCGCGTCACCGACATCGACGAGTTCATCGCCACGCTCCGGCGTGTCATCGACGGGGCGGCGGTCGTCGATCCCGCCCTGGTCCAGCAACTGCTTGCCGCGCGTCGCGCCGAGGATCCGCTCGAGGACCTCTCCGCGCGCGAGCGCGAGGTCCTCGCCCTGATGGCCGAGGGCCGCTCCAACGCCGGCATCGCCCGGCAGCTGTGGGTGACCGACTCAACCGTCGAGAAACACGTCCACAGCATCTTCACCAAGCTGCGCATCGCCGAGACGAGCGACGACCACCGCCGCGTCCTCGCGGTGATCCGGTTTCTCGACACCCGGTAACCGCCGGGTCGTACCAGCGGACCTCCGTCGCCGAATGGCGGCTACCCGCCAGTACAGATGGGCGCTGGTCGTATAGGCGCGGCGGCCCGACGGCGAGATCCTTTCGCTCGTTCCCCGAACCCACCGAAAGGAACCCACGCCATGTCCTCCACCGCCAGTGATCCCCAGCCGGTCGTCGACGGCCGCGGCGCGACCATCCTCGGGCCGCGCAACGTTCCCATCGAGCGACAGAACCCGGACGTGCTGATCTCGCCGGTGACCGACGCCGGCACGATCCCGAACCTCCACTGGCCGTTCGCGATGTCGCGCAACCGCGTCCTCACCGGCGGCTTCGCCCGCGAGACGACGGCCCGCGAGCTACCGATCAGCACCGAGATCGCCGGCGTGGACATGCGCCTCACCCCGGGCGGCATCCGCGAGCTTCACTGGCACAAGGAGGCCGAGTGGGCCTACATGATCGCCGGCAGCTGCCGCGTCAGCCTGCTCGACGAGGAAGGCCGCCTGTTCGTCGACGACGTCGGCCCCGGCGACCTCTGGTATTTCCCGTCCGGGCTTCC
>DATBPR010000226.1:0-5041 GCA_036561285.1 Candidatus Limnocylindrales bacterium
CGTTCACGAGGGCGGCCTTGACCGCGGGAATGTTCAGAGAGAACTGGAGCGCGTTCCGGACCCGGACCGGACCCCGCTCCAGGCGGTCGGCGTCGGCTGGGGTGTAGCCGCCTCCGAAGTTCGTGGAGGTGTCCATGAACATCGACGCCGCGGTGATCTTCTTGTCGTCGATGCCGGTCAGGTAGTTGAATGGCTTGAACGCCGATCCGGGCTGGCGGAAGCCGCTGCCGACGACGTCGAACTTCGGCTGGAACTGCTTCGTGGCCTTCGTCGCGTAGTAGTTGGCGCTGCCGACGTAAGCGACGAGCTCGCCCGTCTGATAATCGACCGCGACCATCGCCCCGTTGTGGACGTCCTTGCCGCGGAGGTTCCGCATCCACGCTGCGTAGGGGAGCTTGAGCGACTTCGCCAGTGCCGCCGGGTTCTTGCTGTTCGGGACGATGGCCGCCGCCTGGACCCACTTCTCGGCGATCGCCTGGAGCCGGACGTCGAGCGTGGTCGTGATGGTGAGGCCACCCTGCTCGAGGGCGGTGCACGTGGCCTCCCCGTTGCAGAGCTTGTCCGCGAGCTCCTGCTGGACCGCCCAGACGAAGTGGGGCGCCACCCACGGCGGCGTCACCTGCGGCGCGAGGACGACCTCGTCCTGCTCGGCGGCCCGGAGCTGCTGGGGCGTGTACTGGTTGCCTGAGATCGTCGTCCGGCCGCTCGCCAGGAGCTCCAGGATCTGGTTCCGGCGCTGGACGATGGCCGAGGTCGGGTCCACGACGAGCTTCGTCTTGCCGGATGCACAGGTGTCCTGGGTGTCCTGCGCGAGGTTGACGGGGTCGCACACCGTCGTGTCGTTCTTCGTGAGGTCGTAGTTCGAGGGCGACTTCGGCAGCCCGGCAAGGATCGCCGCCTGGGCCGGGGTGAGCTTGAAGAGGTCGTCGACGCCGAAGTAGGCCTTCGCCGCCGCCTTCACGCCATAGGCCTGGTTTCCGTAGTAGTTCTCGTTCAGGTAGTCCGCGATGATCTGCTGCTTGCCGGCCTGGCCCGGGTAGGCCTCCGTCAGGCGGATCGACTGGATGATCTCCTTGACCTTCCGCTCGAAGGTCCGATGCGGGTCCGAGACGAGCGCGGGGTCGAGCAGCCGCTGGCGGACGAGCTGCTGGGTGATCGTCGACGCGCCGCGGCTGTTGCCACGGAGGCTGTCGAGTCCGGCCGCGACGATCGCGAGCGGATCGAAGCCGGCGTTGTCCCAGAACGTCTTGTCCTCGACCGCGGTCTGGGCGTCGATGACGATCGGCGGGATGTCCTTGAACGGGACGACGGTCCGCCGCTCGCCGCCGAACCGGGCGAGCTCGACCTTGCCGGTGCGGTCGTAGACGATCGACTGCTCGGAGAACGTGATCTTGCCCAGGTCGCTGACCGGCGGGAGGCCCTCGGTCATCCGCGAGAAGGCGGCGACGACGCCGACGCAGCCGAGGAAGGCGAGGATCGCGAGGCCGGCCCAGATCGCCAGGGCGATCCAGCCGGCGGCGGACGGGGTCGTCCGCGGACGGGCGGCACGTGCGGTCCGTGCCGGGCGGGGGGTGTCGTACAAGCGGGAGCTCCCGGGGGGATTGGCTGGCGGAAGGATGCCATCGACCCGCGCGGTCGTGCAGGCGAGAGCGGGGGATCGACCCTTACGACGCCGTGACAACCGCGGCTGTGGCGCTCCAGGCCTCGAGGGCGGCCCGCAGGCGGTGGGCGACCTCGGGATCGGCCGCGCCGGACGGCGCGAGCGCGTCGAGGCCGATCAGCGCCGCCCCGGCCACCGGGGGCGTGGCGAGCCGCACGACGCGGGCCCCGGGGATCGCGGCCACGATGCCGTCGTGCAGGCGGTCGTGGAACGCCGCGTCGTGGGTCCGGAAGACGCTGCCGCCGAACACGACCTCCGGGTCGCGGCGGACGAGACCGGCCCGACGGGCGAGCGCGGCCGCCATCCCGGCGAGCTCGACGGCGAGGCGGTCGACGATCGCCCGGGCGATGGCGTCACCGTCGATCGCGGTCGCGAACACGGTCGGCGCGAGCTCGCCGATCCGGGCCTCGTCGAGCCGGCCCGCGTAGTACGCGTGGGTCACCGCGTCCGGGCGGCGGCGGCCGACCGCGGCCGGGATCGTCCGCTCGAGGGCGGTTCGCGGCCCACGGCCGTCCTGCCCCCGGACCGCCGCGGCGAGGCCGGCCATCCCCACGCCGCCGGCGCCGCCCCAGTCGCCCGCGATGTCGCCCACGCCGGCGAACCGGATCCGCCGCCCGCCGACCGTGACGGCCGCGGCGTTGATCCCCTGGCCGCAGATCAGGGCGATCCCCCACGGACGGCTGGCACCCGCCCGCAGCACGGCGAACGTGTCGTTGAGGATCAGCGTGTCGCCGGAGCCGCTCCGGGCGATGGGCCCGAAGGCGGCCCGCAGCCGCCGGACGTCCTCCGGATAGTCGGCCCCGGCCAGGCAGGCGACCGCGGACTGCCACGGCGGCGCGCCCTCCGGCGCAAGACCGGCGTCAGCCCGGACGCCGTGGACCAGGGCCGTCAGCCGTCTGGTCGCCTCCTCCAGCCCGACCGCCTGGTGCGAGATCGTCGGCCCGCGAACGGCCGCGAGGAGCTGGCCACCGGCATCGATCACGGCGACATCGGCCTTCGAGTTGCCGCCGTCGATGGCCAGGATCGCGGGGTGGGTCATCCGATCACCGCTGGTCCGACGTATTCCCCGGCGGGAGGCCTGCCGACCCGGGGGAGATTGCAGGCTGGACGCGGGTGATATCGTCCGTCCACTTCAGCGCGAGAAGGAGGGGCGTCGCCGATGGCAGGCAAGGAACCGGATGTCGTTCGGTCAGTGGTCACGGCCGATGACCTGGCTCCCGATCCGATGGACCCCTCGTGGATTATCGAAGGCAACCCCCAGGCTCGCTCGCGGCGCCTCTTCCTCGATCCCGATCGATCGATCAGCGCGATCCTGTGGGACTGCACGGCCGGCCGGTTCGACTGGCACTACGGCGGGGACGAGATCATCCAGATCGTCGACGGCGAGGCCGAGCTGACCTTCCCGAGCGGCACCGTCACGACGGTCAAGCCGGGCGACGTCGTCTACTTCCCGGGCGCGCAGATCGTCCGGTTCAACGTCCCGCACTACGTCCGCAAGGTCTCGCTGTACAGCGACCGGACCTCGCCGCTCCGCCAGCTCGCTCAGAAGATCCCCTTCGCCCGCCGGATCGTCCACAAGGTCCGCGCCAGCCGCTCGATGTTCATCGCCTGATCCGGGTCATCGTGCGGGCGGAGCGGAGAACCGCTCGAGCGCGTCGATCCTGACGAACCTCGCGCCGCGATCGCGGAGCCCGTCGATGAGGATCGGCAGCGCGTCGAGAGTCCCGGACGGCCAGGCATGGAAGAGGACGATCGCCGGATCGCCGGCCGCCGGCACGAGCCGGAGCGCATCGGCGGCGATCGCCTCGCCGGTCCGATGCGGCTCCCAGTCCTCGAGGTTGACGTCCTGCCCGATGTCCCGGTAACCGAGCTCGTCGAGGATGGCCAGGACCCGCCGGTCATCCGACCCGGCGGCGAACGGGCATCGGAACCAGGGACGGGGGTCGACGCCCACGAGGTCGCGGATCACCCGCTCCGCAGACTGGACATCCGTCCGGATCCCGGCCGACGTCAGCAGCGGCAGCCGGGCGTGATAGAAGCTGTGATTCCCGACCAGGTGCCCGTCCGTCGCGACCCGCCGCGCCAGCTCCGGATGGGCCTCCACCCAGCGACCCTGGAGGAACCACGTCGAAACGACGTGCCGGTCCGCGAGGACGTCGAGGATCTCCTCCGTCACGCCCGTTCGGTGGACACGGTCCGGATGCTCCGCGTCGAACGTCAGCGCGACCCGGATCGCGACGTTCGATGGCTCGCTGGAGCCCGCCGCGCCTACTTCTCGACTCCGGTGATCACGATGCCGCGGACGAACACGCGCTGGAAGACCAGGAAGATGGCCACCGGGATGACCAGTGTCATCAGGGTTGCCGCCTGGATCAACCCCGGGTCAAGGGCGACGCGGGCGCCGGAGAAGCTGGCCAGGCCGAGGGCGACCGTCTGGATGTCGGGCTCGCCCGAGAGGTAGAGCAGCGGGCCAAAGAAGTCGTTCCACGAGTAGACGATGTGGAAGATCGCGACCGCGACGATCGCCGGCCAGGCCTGCGGGATGATGACCGAGATCAGCGTCCGGAACGGGCTGGCGCCGTCGATTGCGGCGGCCTCGTCCATCTCGCGCGGGATCGTCAGCATGTACTGCCGGAGCAGGAACACGTCGTAGGCGTTGGCGAAGAACGTCGGGATCAGGAGCGGGAGCCACGTCCCGACCCAGCCGATCTTCAGGAACAGCGTGTAGGTCGGGATCGTGGTCACGACATCGGGCAGGAAGATCGTCGCGATCACGAGCAGGAAGAGGAGGTCGCGGCCGGGGAACCGGAATCGCGAGAAGCCGTAGGCGACGAGCGTGCACGACACGATCGTTCCGATCATCCCGATCATCGCGATCAGCACCGTGTTCAACAGCAGCCGCGGGTAGTTGATCTCGTTCCAGACGTTCGCGTAGTTCTCGAAGTGCGGGTCGACGACCGTGACCGCGGGAAGCGACCGCCAGTTGCCCTGCCAGACGATCAGCGGCGCCGTCTGGGCGTTGGGGTCGTACGGGTCCGCGAACGAGCTCTGGGTGAGCCCCTTCCGGACGAGGGCCAGCTGCTTGGTCGTCCCGTCGGCGAGGGGCACCGTGTAGATGTCGTAATCGCGGTCGCGGTAGGTGAACTTCAGCGGGCTCGTCGGCCAGAGCGGCGAATCGACCGCGGCGACCTGCTGGGGGTTCTTGATCGACAGGGACATCGAGCGGATCAGCGGCGAGAGGAACGCCGCGACTGTCACGACGGCGATGAACGTCAGCCAGAACGATCGAGTGCGGTTGCCCGTCGCCCGGCGCGTGGACTGGCGGCCGCGACGCCGGACGATCGGGAGCCAGCGCGTCCGCGACCCCGCCGGGTTCGTCGC
>DATBPR010000227.1:0-5075 GCA_036561285.1 Candidatus Limnocylindrales bacterium
GTCGAGGTCGGCCGCCGCGACGCCGGCCGCCTCGAGCCGGGCGCGATACGTCGGGATCGGATCGCGCGCCTTCCACGCCTCGACCTCGTCGTCCGGCCGGTACTTGCCGGGATCGGCCCTGGAGTGGCCGCCGTGGCGATAGGTGACCGCCTCGACGAGCGACGGCCCGTCGCCGCTCCGTGCCCGCTCGATCGTCGCGGCCGCGACCGCGTACACCGCGTCGACGTCGTTGCCGTCGACGACGATCGCCTCGAGCCCGTAGGCGGCCGCCCGGTCCGCCGCGGGCCGAGGCACGGCCGTGACGGAGCCGATCGCCGTGTATTCCATGTACTGGTTGTTCTCGCAGACGAAGACGACCGGGGCCTTCCAGACGGCGGCGAGGTTGAGCGCCTCGTGGAACGCCCCGATGTTCGTCGTCCCGTCGCCGAAGAAGCAGACCGCGACCTGGCCGGACTTGCGGTACTGGGCCGACCACGCGGCGCCGAGGGCGATCGGGAGATGGGCTCCCACGATCGCGTACGAGCCCATCATGTGGTGCTCCGCGCTCGTGATGTGCATCGAGCCGCCCTTGCCGCCCATCAGGCCGTTGGCCCGCCCGAACAGCTCGGCGTAGAGCGGGCCCATCGGCGTGCCGCGCGCCAGGGCGTGGTTGTGCCCGCGGTACGTCGCGAACGTGTAGTCGTCCTCGCGCATCGCCGCCGCGAAGCCGGCCGCCACCGCCTCCTGCCCGACGCCGAGATGGGTCGTCCCGCGGACGAGCCCCTCGAAGAACAGCTCCTGGGCACGCGTCTCGAACCTGCGGCATTCGACCATCACGCGATAGCGGTCGAGGCCGGCCCGCGGGTCGGTCGCCGGGGGTGGCGGGGCCGGCTTGGTCGAGGCCATCGGATCAGTACGCGTTGGCGACGAACAGCTCGGCCGAGGGGAAGCGGGTGATCACCTGCGGGCCGTCGGCCGTGACGACGACTTCTTCCTCGATCCGCGCCGCGGAGTAGCCGTCCGACGCCGGGCAATACGTCTCGAGGGCGATGACCATCCCTTCCTTGATCTCGACCGGGTGGTCCAGCGAGTTCAGGCGGCTGATGATCGGACGCTCGTGGAGAAACAGCCCGACGCTGTGGCCGAACTGGAGGCCGAAGCACTCCATCTCGCTCGAGAACCCGAACTCCTCGGCCTTCGGCCAGACCTTCGCGACCTGGTCCGTCCCCACGCCCGGCCGCATCAGCTCGATCGAGGCGTCGATCCACTGGCGGGCCTGCTTGTAGGCGTCGCGCTGGGCGTCGGTCGCGCTGCCGACGGTGAACGTCCGGTAGTAGCAGGTCTTGTAGCCGACGAAGGTCTGGATGATGTCGAAGAAGGCCTGGTCCCCGGGCCGGATGATCCGGTCGCTGAAGACATGCGGGTGTGGGGAGCAGCGCTCGCCCGAGACGGCGTTGATGTTGTCGACGTGCTCCGAGCCGAGGTCGAAGAGGAGCTTCGTGACCTCCGCCACGAGCTGGCTCTCCCTGATCCCGGGCTTGAGCCGCTCGGCGATCAGCTGGTACGCGCCGTCGACCATCGCGCAGGCCGTGTTGAGCAGGGTGATCTCGTCGATCGACTTCACCTCGCGAGCGTTGAGCATCACCTGCTGGGCGTCGCGGACGGTGATCCCGCAGTCCTGGAGCGCGGCGAGCATCGGCGGCTCGACGATGTCGACTCCGATCGGCAGGTCGGCGACACCCTCGGCCCTGAGGATCTCCGCGATGTCCTTCGCCGCTCGGGTGAAGAGGCCGGCTTCCGGGGCCACCGCTCCGCGCAGCCCGATCATCCCGCCGTTGACGTTCTCGGGCTTGAGCCACGGGGCGTACAGCCGGTGGTGCTTCGCCGCGGACCCGAAGTCCCAGAGGTGCGGCTCGCCGCCCCGTGTCAGGAGCGCGTACCGGGTCATCTTGTCGCGCGCCCACTCGCCGATGTGGGTGCTCGTGACGTAGCGGATGTTGTTGAAGTCGAAGAGGAGGACGGCCCCGAGGTCCGAGGCGTCGAGGGCGGCCTTCGCCCGCCCGAAGCGGTACTGGCGGAGCCGGTCGGTGTTGACCCGCTCCTCCCAGTCGACGGTCTGCGCGCCGGGAGAGGCGAACGGTCGCGGCATCGCTGAACCCCGTGGACGGTGGCGCCAGTGGGGCGGCTGCCAGGCGCAGGTCCGGCGGAAGGTGGGGGCCGGCGTCGCCGCCTGCGTTCAATGATGCTACACGGGGCCGAACGCCCGCAAGGCCGGGCGCGCGGGCCTACCATGGCCTGCGTCGACGACCCGCGACGAGGAGCCGTGGCCCGGACCGTGGCCCGCCCAACAGCTCGCCCCGCAGCCCACCAACCGGCCGGATCGGCGCCCGAGTACGCCGTGATCGGCGATCACCTCCGCCAGGTCCGCCTCGGCCGCGGCCTGAGCCTCCGCGCGCTCGCCGGCCGGGTCGGCGTCTCGCCGAGCCTCGTCTCCCAGGTCGAGACGGGACGCGCGCGGCCGTCGGTCCGGACGCTGTACGCGATCGTCAGCGAGCTCGGGATCTCGCTCGACGAGCTGCTGTTCCCCGACGCGGCCCGGGCCGCCGAGGAGGCCGGCGACCCGCCCGCCGCCGCGGCGGCCGGCGCCGGCTCCGGCGGGGCCTCCGCCTCACCGCCGCACGAGATCCGCCTCCCCGGCGAGCCGGTCCAGCGCTCGGGCGACCGGAAGGTCATCCGGCTCGGGTCGGGGGTCACCTGGGAGCGGCTCACGACCGAGTCGATCCCGAACGTCGACTTCCTGTACGTGACGTACGAGGTCGGCGGGGCGTCGAGCCCGGAGCACGAGTTCCAGCGCCATCCCGGCCAGGAGTGGGGCTACGTCCTCGGCGGATCGCTCGGCGTGACGATCGGGTTCGACGACGTGGTCCTCGGGCCGGGCGACGCGATCGCCTTCGACTCGACGACGCCGCACCGTCTCTACAACGCGGGCACGGCGCCGGTCCACGGCGTCTGGTTCGTCCTCGGCCGGCGGTCCGGGGCGTTCGAGCCAACCGCGGAGGACGGCCAGCCGGCGGAGACCGGCCATCGTGTTTGACGCCCTGTGCAGCCCCACTGCACACTCTCCGGCAGGTCCCCAAGCCCGCGGAGGAGCGTGATGCACCACGTCGCCCGCCTCGACTGGTCGTTCGCCGACGGCCCGATCCCGAGCTCCGCGACCTCCTCCGGGCTGGCCCGCAGCGTCCTCGTCGGGCCGGGCACGGGATCCGCCCACACCGAGCTGGCGATCGGCCACATGGATCCGGGCGGCTGGCTCGCCCGCCACGTCCATTCGTACGAGGAGGCCCTGTACGTCCTCGAGGGCGTCCTGATCTTCGAGACCGGCGGGCGGGTCCACCGCCTGGTGCCCGGCGACTACGCCCTGAACCCGATCGGGGTTCCGCACGGGATCGCTGCCACGCCGGACCAGCCTGTCCGCTGGCTGTCGGTGAACACGCCGCCGCGCCGGCCGCTCGACGCCCGTGTCCCCGACACGATCTACACCCGCACTCCACCGGACACTGCGGCCCTCCTGGCCGCGGCCGAGCCGCTCGGACCCGGCGACCCGATCCGCCGGAACGTCGGCCACTACGACGGCACCCCGCCCCAGGCCGAAGCCCTCGCCGTGACGGATCCGGCCCGCGGCCGCGCCCCGCAGGGAATGGACGTCGCCCTCCTCGCGTACAGCGGGATCTCGGTGAAGATGCTCGTCGATCGGGCGTTCGGCGCCGAGTACCTCACGATGTTCACGGTCGACTACGAGGTCGGCGGCGCCGCCCAGGCCCACGACCACCCGTTCGAGGAGGCCTATGTCTTCCTCGCGGGGACCGTCCAGGCGGAGCTCGACGGGCAGCAGTACACCTTCGGCCCGGGGGACGTCGCGTTCGCGCCGGTCGGCAGCATCCACGGCTTCTGGAACGAGGGACCGGACCGGGTCCGCTGGATCGAGACCCAGGCCCCGCAGCCGCCGGCACGCTTCGCGTATCGCTGGGAGCCGTCCTGGGCGGCGGTCGCCGAGCGTGGCGTCGAGGCCTGGCCGGGCCAGGCCGGCGCCGCCGAGCCGGCCGGTGCCGGGCGCTGAAGGAGCCGCGCATGTCTGACGACGGAGCCGTCGTCGTCGTCGGCGGGACCCGGGCGATCGGCTTCGAGATCGCCAGGCACTACGTCGAGGCGGGTCGCGAGGTCGTCCTCAGCGGCCAGTCCCGGGAGACCGTCGACGCCGCGGTGGCAGCCCTGGACGGTCGGGTCACCGGCCTGGTGTTCGACCTGGCGGAGCCGGCGTCGATCGCCCCGGCGCTGTCCCCGGTGGGTGCGGTCCGGCATCTCGTCCTCGTCGCGATCGACCGCGACCAGAACGCGATCCGGGAGTACGACATTGTCGGCGCGACGCGGTTGACTACTCTGAAGCTCGTCGGCTACGCGGAGGTCGTCCACGCCCTCCTCGACCGGCTCGACGAATCGTCATCGATCGTCATGTTCGGCGGCCAGGCGCGGTTCCTGCCCTACCCCGGGTCGACCACGGTCACGACCGTCAACGGCGGAGTCGAGGGCCTCACCCGGGCGCTCGTCCACGAGCTGAAGCCGATCCGCGTCAACTGCATCCATCCGGGGATCGTCGGCAACAGCCCGTACTGGGAGTATCGCCAGGCGGCGCTCGATGCGACCCGGGCCCGGACGCCCACCGGCCGCCTCGTGACGATGGCCGACATCGTCGCGGCGACGGCGTTCCTGCTCGAGAGCCCGGCCCTGAACGGCGTCGAGCTCCGCGTCGACGGCGGGCTCCACGCGACCTAGAGCAGCGGCGAGATCGCCGACATCAGCGCGTTGACCGCGCGATCCTTCCAGCCCGCCGGCATCACCGCCGGCGCGGCGATCTCGACGTCGCGGTCGAACAGCTCGCGGGCGAAGCGGTCGGCGACGGCCGGATCCTCGATCCGGAGCTGGAGCTCCCAGTTCTGGCGGAGGCTCAGGGCGTCGAGGTTCGCCGTCCCGGCGAGGACGAGGTCGTCCGCGAGCACGACCTTCGCGTGGGCCATCTCCGGGTGCTCGCGGAGGTCGAC
>DATBPR010000228.1:0-5783 GCA_036561285.1 Candidatus Limnocylindrales bacterium
GCGGCGTCGAAGTACGGGTTGTTGATCTGCTTCGGGATGAACGTGATGTTCAGACCGCCTGCAGCTTGACTGGCTGCCCCGGAGGCCGCCGCGGAACCCGCGGGGGCCGATGCCTGGGCCGGAGCCGACGCCGCCGTCGACGCGCTGGGGCTCGGGGTCGCGCCCGAGCTGCACGCGCCGACGACGATGCTCGCCGTGGCGAACAGGGCGGCCATTCGCCCGGATCGTCGTGAGATCAACACAGCACCTCCTCGTGTGTCATGAAGCGACAACCTCACTCGGGCCGCCAACCGTGGGGGTCGGTCTGTTCCGATTCCCCTGCGCTCGGTCGATGGCGGACTTGACCCGGCGAGCAAGAGTGGGAATGACCACCGACACGATCAGGAGCAGCCCGACGGCGATGCTCTGGATGTCGGAGGACACGTTCGTCAGCCGCAGGACATTGCCCATCACGGCCAACGTGAAGAACGCAAGGACGACGCCGGGGATCGTCCCCCGGCCACCGAAGATGTCGACGCCGCCGAGCAGCACGATGGTGATGACGACGAGCGTGAGGCCCGAGCCGACGTCGGCCCGTGCGCTGGACATCCGCGCGACGAGGATGACCCCGGCCAGCGCGGCCACGACACCGGACAGGACGAACAGGCGGAGCTTGACCCGTGCGACCCGGATCCCCGAGAACCGGGCCGCGGACTGGTTCTTGCCCATCGCGTACAGCTGCCGCCCGATCCATGTGCGGTGGAGGACGATGCCGAGGACGACCGCGAGGACGAGGTAGATGGTGAACGGCCACGGGATCGGCAGGCCCGGCACGGTCCCGAACCCGAAGCCCGTGAACCAGCTCGGGAAGTTGCTGACGCCGCGGGATTCGAGCACGACGAGCGCCAGCCCGCGGTACAGCGCGAGCGTCCCGAGGGTGACCACCAGGGACGGCAGGCCGACGCGCGTCACGAGGACCCCGTTCAGGAGCCCGCCGAGGCCGCCGACGATCATGACCGCCACGATGGCAACCGGGAGGGGCACGCCGGCCGAGTAGAGGGCGCCGAGGATCGCGGCCGCCAGGCCGACCATCGATTCGACGGACAGGTCGATCTCGCCCGCGATGATGATCAGCGCCATCGGCAGCGACATGATCGCGACCTCGATCACGGCAGCGATCAGGTTCGCGAAGTTCCGTCCGCTCAGGAACACCGGCGACACCGCGGCCCCGATCGCGATCAGCACGACGAGGAACACGGCGAGCAGGACCTCCCAGCGCGCCAGCCGGCCCAGGAGGCCGCCGACGCCGGTCATGGCGCGCGCCGGCCGGAGACCGACCGCTGGAACTGACGGACGAGGACGGCGTCGAGGGCGACCGCGATCAGGATCACGAGCCCGTACAGCGCCTGCAGCCAGAACTGCGACAGCCGCACGAGGATGAGGGCGTTTCCGATGAACGTCAGGAACAGCGCCCCGAGCGCGGCCCCGATGACCGTGCCCGATCCACCGAAGATGTTCACGCCGCCGACGACGACCGCCGCGATCACCTGCAGGGTCACGCCCGTCGCCGAGGTGGCGTTGATCGTCCCGAACAGGATCCCCCACATCACGCCCGCGATCCCGCCGAGCAGACCGCAGATCGAGAACACCACGAAGGTGACCATCCCGGCCCGGATGCCGAGAATCGCGGCCCCCTCCGGGTTGCTCCCGACCGCATAGACCGAGCGCCCGAAGGTCGTCATCCGGAGGATCGCGGCGAACCCGACGGCGATCGCGACGGCGACCAGCACGAAGACCGGGATCCCGAGCACCGTCGCCCGAGCTATGGCCGTGTATCCGGCCGGCAGCTGGGTCGCGGTCACCTGCTTGCCGCCCGCGATCAGGAAGTCGATGCCGCGATAGATGCTCAGCGTCCCGAGCGTGGCGACGATCGACGGCACGTGGAATACCGCGACGATGACCCCGTTGGCCATCCCGAGGACGAGCCCCAGCCCGACGCCGAAGAGCATCGCCAGGGGGATCGGCAGGATCCCGTTGCTGAGCACTCCGGCGACGGCGAAGGCGACGAGGCCCATCGTCGCCTCGACCGAGAGGTCGACATTCCGGGTGATCACGACCATCGCCTCACCGATCGCCGCGACGGCGATGACGGCGGCGAGGACGGAGACGTCGGTCAGGTTGTCGGAGGACAGGATCTGGGGCGCCTGCAGGGCGACCAGGCCGATCATCGCAACGAGGATCACGACGAGGCTCAGCTCACGCTGTCGCGCCGCGGCGCCGAGGAGCCGGGTCAGCGGACCGTCGGCCGGTGTCGCGACGACCGCCGTCGCCCTAGCCATCGGTCACGACCGGATCGGGACCGCCCTGCGCTGTCGCGGCGTACATGACGGACTCTTCGGTCGCGTCCGCCCGGGCGATCTCGGCCGTGATTCGCCCCTCGTGGAGGACGATGATCCGGTCCGACATCGCCAGGACCTCGGGCAGGTCGCTGGAGATGAGGATGATGCCGAGCCCGGACGCGGCCAGCTCCGAGATGATCCGATGGACCTCGACCTTCGCGCCGATGTCGATGCCGCGCGTCGGCTCGTCGAGGATCAGGATTCGTGGCTCGGTCGCCAGCCACTTGGCTAGGACGACCTTCTGCTGGTTGCCGCCCGAGAGGGCGCTGGCCGGCTGGTCGACCCCGGTCATGCGCACATCCAGGCGGGTCGCATAGCCGTCGCCGACGCTCCGCTCCGTCGACTCGCGGACGAACAGGCGCGGGAACAGGCGCGGCAGGATCGGCAGGGTGACGTTGTGGGCGATCGAGAAGTCGAGCACCAGGCCGTCCAGGTGGCGATCCTCCGGCAGGTACGCGACACCGGCCGCCATCGCCGCCGACGGGCTCGCGAAGACCTCGTCCCGATCGCCCAGGCGGACGACGCCCGCGTCGCGCTGGTCGATCCCGAACAGCACGCGGGCGACCTCTGTCCTGCCGGCCCCGACCAGTCCCGCGAACCCGACGATCTCGCCGGCGCGGACCGAGAAGCTGACGTCCTCGAACGCGCCGGACCGGCTCAGGCCGGACACCTCCAGGAGGACGTCGCCGATGGGGCTCTCGACGCGCGGGAACAACGTGACGGCCCGCCCGACCATGTGTCGGATCAGATCCGCCGTCGTGAGCTCGGAGGTCGGGGCGGAGGCCACGAGCCGGCCGTCGCGCAGCACGGTGGCCTGATCGCACAGCTCGAAGACCTCGTCGAGGCGATGGCTGACGAACAGGATCGCGACCCCACGATCGCGAAGCCGGCGGACGATCGAGAAGAGACGCGCGACCTCGTGCGCCGACAGGGAGGCGGTCGGCTCGTCGAGGATCAGCACGCTCGCCTCGAACGTCAGGGAGCGGGCGATCTCGATCAGCTGCTGGTCCGCCATCGACAGCCCGCGAACGAGCGCTCGTCCATTCAGCGGGACGTCGAGCTGCTCGAACAGGGCGTCCGCGCCGTCGCGCATCGCGCCCCAGTCGACCGTCCGGAACTGGCCGGCCGGCACGTGGCCGATGAACACGTTCTCCGCGACCGACAGGTCCGGGAACAGCTGGGGCTCCTGGTGGACGACGGCGATGCCATGCGCCCGGGCGTCCGTCGGGTTGCGCAGGACCGTCGGGACGCCGGCGAGCGCTAGGGTCCCCGAGTCCGGCTGGTGGATCCCCGCGAGGATCTTGGCGAGCGTGCTCTTGCCGGCTCCGTTCTCGCCGACGAGGGCGCGGATCTCGCCGGCCCGGAGCTCGAGACCGACGTCCGTCAGCGCCTGCGTCGCCCCGAATTGCTTCGAGATGCCGATGATCGCCAGCGCGGGTGGCACGGTCCCCGTGGCCGTCCCGGCCGCCTGGGCGGCTGCCGGCTCGATCGGGATCACCACGGCGCGGGCCCGCCCGTCCGCAGCCCCTGGTGCTCCGGCCGGCCGGGATGCGGCTCGCGCGGTTCCACGAGCCGGACATCGACGCCCGACCGGCGCAGCTCGGCGACCATGGCGGCGGGTGCGTCGACATCGCTGACGACCGAGGTGACGTCGGCCGTCCGGCAGAACGTCGCGAACGCGGTCCGGCCCCACTTGGTGTGGTCGACGAGGCCGACGACCTCGGTCGCGTGCTCCACCATCAGGCGCTTGATCTGCGCCTCCTCCTCGGTCGCGTCGCTGAGGCCCGCATCGATCGCGAACCCCGCGGCGCCCATGAACGCCTTCTGAACGTTGACCTTGTCGAACAGGCCGGCGCCGAGCGGGCCGACCAGGCTGAGCGCCTCCCACCGGACGAATCCCGCCGGCATCGCGACGGTGATCCCGGGATGCCCCGCGAGCTCCGAGGCGATCCGGAGGCCGTTCGTGATGACGGTCAGGTGGAGCCAGCTGCCGCGGGCCTTGAGATGCCGGGCGAGGGCGAGGGCCGTGGTGCTGGCATCGAGCGCGATGCTCTCGCCGTCGACGACGCCGGCCGCGGCCTCACGTCCGATCTCGTCCTTCGCGGCTCGCTGGATCCGCTCGCGCACGTCGAACGCGCGCTCGGCTCCCCGTCCGATGGCCACGGCGCCGCCATGGGTCCGAACCAGTCGACGCTGACCCTCGAGGGTCGCGAGATCCTTGCGGATCGTCACCCGAGAGACGGCGAACCTGGACGCGAGGTCCGCGACCGTGGCGCGGCCGTGCTCCTCGACGATGCGGGCGATGAAGTCCTGCCGCTCTTCGGCGAAGACGTTGGCGGGCCCGGCGTCGCTCGTCACAGGCACCCCTGGTTGCGTGGATTTGTCGCACGTTGGGTTGCGGATCGTGACGGTACGGAACCGTATTCGAAAAGTCAACAAGGGAATTGAAATCAAACGAAACCTGTGTCAGGCTAGTTCCGCTGGCGGGATCGACGGCGATCCCGGGCACGACCCGGTCGGTCGAAGGCGGGGTGCTTCTCCTCCGCACCGATCGACGCAGCCGGCCGGCCGGGTCGACAAATCGGGTCTCGTCAACGGGCTACGATCCGCCACGATGGACGCGGCAGGAGCCGGCCCGACGAGGCCACGGAGGCAGACGTGACCAGAGACCCGGAGGTCGTCGCCACCCTCCGCTCGCAGCGGATCGAGCTGCCGTCGTGGGCGTTCGGAAACTCCGGGACGCGGTTCAAGGTCTTCGCCCAGCAGGGCGTCCCCCGCGACCCCTACGAGAAGATCGCCGACGCCGCCCAGGTCAACCGCTTCACCGGCGTCGCCCCGACGGTCGCCCTCCACATCCCGTGGGACAAGGTCGACGACTACGCCGATCTCGCCCGCCATGCGGAGGGCTGCGGCGTCGCCCTCGGGACGATCAACTCGAACACGTTCCAGGACGACGACTACATGCTCGGCAGCGTCTGCCATCCGGACGGGCGTGTCCGGCGGAAGGCCGTGGACCACCTCCTCGAGTGCGTCGACATCATGGACGCGACCGGCTCCCGCGACCTCAAGCTGTGGTTCGCGGACGGAACCAACTACCCGGGCCAGGACGACATCCGCGGCCGCCAGGACCGCCTCGCCGAATCGCTTGCGACGGTCTACGCCCGCCTTGGCGAGAACCAGCGGATCGTCCTCGAGTACAAGCTCTTCGAGCCGTCGTTCTACACGATGGACGTCCCCGACTGGGGCACCGCGCTGATCCACTGCCAGGCGCTGGGCGACCAGGCGAAGGTCGTGGTCGACACCGGCCACCACGCGCCGGGCGTGAACATCGAGTTCATCGTCGCGTCGCTGCTCCGGCTCGGCCGCCTCGGTGGCTTCGACTTCAACTCGCGGTTCTACGCGGAC
>DATBPR010000229.1:0-9034 GCA_036561285.1 Candidatus Limnocylindrales bacterium
CCGAGCGGTCCGTCCCGGCGACCGGATCGACCTGCTTCCGGCGGCCTGAGCGGGACAGCAAGAGACCGGGGCGCAGATCCTGCGCCCCGGTCTCGGGTTGCCGGAGGTAAGAGCGGCTAGCGCCGCTTCGTGGAGGCCCGCTTCGGCTTCGGGACGATGAGCGTCAGGGCGATTACGCCCGCCAGGGCCGCGAGAGCCATCCGCCATCCGTCGTTGGACGGAACGGTCGTGCTGGCCAGCGTGTCCGTGGGCGGAGGCGTGACAGCCGGCGGCGTGCCGCTGATGCCTTCGACCTGCGTCGTCGGGGTGGGCGTCGGCTGGTCGCCGCCGCCGCTGTGACCGCCGGGCGCGCAGTCGGGGCACACGGTGGGCGTGTCCGTCGGCGTCTCGGTCGGGGTCTCGGTCGGCTGGACCTCGTCGGTCGGGGTCGCAGTCGGGGTGTCCGTCGGAGTTGCCGTCGGGGTGTCCGTCGGCGTCTCGGTCGGGGTCTCGGTGGGGGTCTCGGTCGGCAGGACCTCATCCGTCGGCGTTGCCGTGGGCGTGTCCGTCGGGGTCTCGGTGGGGGTCTCGGTCGGAGTCGGCGTCGGCTCGTTCGTCGGGGGCGGGCAATCGTCAACGGACGGCTCGTCCTGGCCGGTATCGACCGCGATCACGACCGAACGGTTCTGCCCGTCGGCGAACGACTGGCCGATCAGGCTGTTGATGTCGCCGTTGAAGTTCTCGAGGCCCTTGATCGAGTGGTAGTCCACGTCGATCGGGTTGTCTCCGGTCTGGAGCCGCTCGCCGTCACCGGGCGTGCTGACGTACTTGCAGACAAAGACCTTGTGGGTATCGGCCGTGGCCGAGGCGGTGGCCGGGGCGAGGAGCGCCACGGCGATCATCGAGCCCGCGGCCAGCCAGCCGGCTGCTTGGAGGACGCCGCCCCTGCGGCGAGAAGAAGTGCGACGGTTCATTCGTGATCCCCGAGCTGATGATGTGACGATCGATCCCGAAGATCGGGGCCGTCCGAGCGGCAAATGGATCGTGCCGGATGAGACCAGTACCCGTCCAGTACCTTTGGCCATCGCCAACCGCACTGAACCTCACCGGTTCGAAATGACGCGGTGCAGAACCGGTGACCGGCGTCACCGACACGGGCAGGACCAGCCAGGACTGACGGCGCCGCTGGGGGCGGGACCATCGGTTCCGGTATCGCGCGCGGTGATCAGGTCCCAGGCGATGTCCGCTCGTCACGCCCGGAAGGGCATTGAGGGCACGGAACGGGCTCGCTGAGCCGGCGATCGTTCGCGCCGCGGGGTCGACCCGCTGGCAGTGACTCCTTGCAGCGTCCCGGTTCGCCGAGGCGGACCGGCAAGCGGTGACGGATCGGCCGGACGCTGTCTGCCGCCGCTCCGGTATCGGACCCAGCTCTGTCGCCCGATACGCGCGAAGGGTACGTGATGTCACCGCTGATTTCCAGACCCAACTGGACCGGAGTCCACAAGTTGACACTCCGGCTGTCGCCCGCGGGCCCACCGCCGCCGCGGCAGGCGCGGCCGACAGGGGGGCGGCGGGTACGATTGGCAGCCCATGACGACCCCGGCGACCGTCCGATCCCGCGTCCGCCTTGCCATCGACCGGGCCTGGGCGGCGGCCGAGGCAGCCAGGACGTTGCCGGCCCATCCGGGCGACGCGCCGCGCCCGCCGGTCGAGGTCGAGCGGCCCACCAAGCCGGAGCACGGCGACCTCGCGACGAACCTCGCGATGAAGCTCGCCCGGCCGCTTCGCCGCCCACCGCTGGCCATCGCCACAGCGATCGTCGAGGCGCTCGCGACCAGCGCCACGGACCCGGCCAGTTCCATCGCGGAGGCGACCGTCGCGCCGCCCGGGTTCGTCAACCTGCGCCTGTCGGACGGCCTCCTGGCCGAGACCATCGACGGCGTTCTCGCGGACCCCGCCGCGTGGGGCCGGATCGCCGCGGCGCATCCGCGGGTCGTGAACGTCGAGTTCGTCTCCGCGAACCCGACCGGTCCCCTCACGATCGGCAACGCCCGCGGGGCCTTCGTCGGCGACCTGCTCTGCCGGGTCCTCGCCGCGGGCGGTCAGCAGATCACGCGCGAGTACTACTTCAACGACTCGGGCGGGCAGATCGATCGGCTCGGCGCATCGATGAGGGCGACCCTCCAGGGCGAGGCGATTCCCGAGGACGGCTACCACGGGGCCTACGTCGCCGATCTCGCGGCGGCCGTGCCGGCCGACGTCCGGTCGGCAGCCGACGCCGGCGGCGCCGACGCGGACCGGATCCTCGGCCACTGGGCGGCGGGGACGGTCCGGGCCGGGATCGAGGCAAGTCTCGAGCGCCTCGGCGTCCATTTCGACGTCTGGAAGAGCGAGGGCTCGCTCCATGCCGACGGCTGGGTCGGCCGGGCGATCGAGCAGCTCCGCGAGCGCGGCCACCTGTACGAACAGGACGGGGCGACGTGGTTCCGGTCGACGGACTTCGGCGACGACAAGGACCGGGTCGTGATCCGCTCGAACGGCGAGCCGACCTACTTCGCCGCCGACATCGGCTACCTCGCCGAGAAGTTCAGCCGCGGCTTCGACCACATCATCTACGTCTGGGGGATCGACCATCACGGCTACATCGCCCGGACGCGCGGAGCGGCGGCCGGACTCGGGATCGACCCCGAGCACGTCCAGGTCCTGCTGACCGGCTGGGTGTCGGTGATCCGCGACGGGCAGGTCGTGGCCATGTCCAAGCGGGCCGGCGACATCTACCTGCTCGACACGCTCCTCGACGACATCGGGATCGACGCGGCCCGCTGGTTCTTCGCCTCCCGCGGCGCCAACCTCGACATGGACATCGACGTCGACCTGGCCCGGCGGCAGACTTCCGAGAACCCCGTCTACTACGTCCAGTACGCCCACGCCCGGATCGCGTCGATCCTGCGCAAGGCAGCCGACGCCGGCCTTACGCCGGCGGCTTCGGTCGCGGGTCACCTGGCGAGTCCACCCGAGGCGGCCCTGGCGCGGGCGATCGTCCGGTTCCCGGAGGTCGTCGAGGACGCGGCCACGTCCGAGGAGGCCCACGGCATCACCGCGTTCGCAACCGAGCTCGCGACGCAGTTCCACGCCTTCTATCGCGACGCGCGGGTGGTCGACACGGAGGAGCCGGAGCGATCGGCGGCGCGCCTCGCCCTGGTCGAGGCGGCGCGGACGACGCTCGCGAATGCCCTCGGATTGCTCGGGATCAGCGCCCCGGACGCGATGTAGGTCCGGTCGGGGCCGCCGCGAACCCTGCGAAAGTGGTCTAGCCGGCGAGACCGAGGACGTTGGCCGCCTTCGCCAGCGTCTGATCGTCGGAGCCGATCACGACCCAGCGGACCGTGTCGCCTTCGCCGGGGAGCACCTTGCCCGGGCCGCCGGCCTGCGCAACCCGCGGGGCAATGGCGGACTCGAACTCCACGGCGTCGTTGGCGGTGTCCCACGCGGTCTTCAGGACGATGGCCCACTGGCCGTTCGGCCCGTCGAGGAGCGCCACGCGGTCGCCGCCCCAGCCGGCCGCGCCCGCGGGCGGCGGTGCCGGCAGCGCGGCAGTGTTCGGAATCTCGTCGGTGATCCAGACACCCAGCTGGTGCTCGCCGAACGTGTCCTGGAGCCCGACCTTCCAGTCCTTGCCCATCCGGCTGGCCAGATCGGCCGGCAGCTGGACGTCGATCGGGGCCTCGTGGCTGGCGTACTTCTCGGGGTGGAGGACCTGCTCGGTCGACTGGGGCGGGTTGGCGAACGCGGCGTTGACGGCGTCGTAGCCGCCGGCCATCTGGAGCTGGAGCACCCAGACGGTGCCCTGGAGGGCCGAGAAGAGGATCTGCGACGCGATGAGCGGCGGGATCTTCTCGAGCGCCTGCTGCGCGGCCGGATCGCTGCTGCCGGCGAAGACCGCGGCCCGGTCGGACGGGCTCGCGTTCTGCTGGAGCCAGTAGGTCATCGTCACGTAGGCGTCACCCTCGACCAGCGCCTGCCTGGCCATCTGGGCGTCGGACTGGTCCTGCAGCGAGTCGGGCTGGAACTTCTGGAGGTCGAAGTTCTGGTCCTGCAGCGCGTGCGTGTATTCGTGGGAGTACAGGAACTTCTCGAGCGGCCCGACGCCGCCCGCCTTCGAGACGACGTACAGCTTTTTGTCGCTCGGGACGTACAGCCCGCCGACCTGGCTCGAGAGGAGATCGAGGAAGACGTCGGCGAGCTTGTCGGTCTTCGGCAGGACGCCCATGCCGTGATAGAGGCGCTCGTACGCCGAGAGCAGGGCCGCGGGCTGCTCGGCGTCGTTCTGCCTCTTGAGGATCGCCGTCATCTCCGCGGGGCTGACGATCGACGGCTGGACCGGCTGCTTCTCGGGCAGCCCCCGGATGGCCTGGACCTGCCGGTTGATCTGGGCATAGACGTCGGCGAGCGAGGCGGAGGACTGTGGCGACGGGGCGACCGACGTCGGCGCGGTCGCGCTCGGGGCCGTCGTCGGCGCGAGGGACGGGGACGGCGTCCCGGTCGAGCTGCCGCAGGCGGCGAGGAGCACCGTCAGGGCGACAGTCGGGAGGAGGGGGCGCCGGCGAGATCGCGGCCGGACGGCGCGGAGCGGGGTCACGGAAGACATCGCGGCGGATTGTTGCACGGAGGCTCCGGAGCGGACGATCAGCCGAGAGTCCCACTTCCGTGTCGCTTTCTTAATCGACCTGCGTGATGTCGTTGAACGCGCCGTGGTCATTGTTCGATTCGGACCGAACCCTCAGGGTTCCATCCTCCCTCCCTCCGAGCGGGGGCGCCGATTGGGCAGGCGCCCCCGCTCTTTTTTTGTGCGCCGACATCCTCGGCTGTCGCGCAGTGCGGGCGCGTTGGCGCGACCCAGATGCCTTTCGGTGACTTCTGGTGCAGGCGCGTATGCCAGAATCACCGCCCATGGAACTCACCTGGTACGGGCGGACGTGCGTTCGCCTCCGCGGACGGGATGCCGTCGTCGTTGCCGATCCCTATCAGGCCGTCGTCGGGCCGACGGGGCGCGGCATCACCGGCGAGATCGTCACGTTCTCCCATCCCGATGACCGCAAGCTGCCGAAGGCGAAGGGGCGCCTGTCCCGCGACGGGACGACGGTCCTGCCGTCGTCGCTCGAGGAGGCATTCGTGCTCGATGGGCCCGGCGAGTACGAGGTCCGCGACGTCCTCGTGACGGGCGTCCGGACGTACCGCGACGACGCGAAGGGGGCCGAGCAGGGCAAGCAGACCGCCTTCGTCGTCGAGCTCGACCAGATGCACACGATCCATCTCGGCGAGATCGGCCACCTGCTGACCGAGGAGAAGCTCGGCGACATCGGCCCGGTCGACATCGCCTGCGTCCCCATCGGCGGCAGCCTCTCGCCGCAGAAGGCGGCCGAGCTGATCGCCCAGCTGGATCCGAAGATCGTCGTGCCCATGCCGCTCGACGACGAATCGGCTGCGACCCGCGAGGCGCTCGCCCGGTTCTTCCACGAGATGGGCAGCGAGCCGACGGCCCAGCAGAAGCTGTCCGTCACGATCTCCCAGCTGCCGGCCGAGACGACGACCGTGCTCCTGGAGTCGCGCGGCAAGGTCTGACCCGGCGCGGCCGGCGCCGCTCGCTGCCCACCCATCGGAGCGGCGACGCTCCCCTCAGGCCCGGTCGAGGACCACCCGGCCCCGTTTCACCACCGTCCGGACGAGATCGCCGGCGGGCCAGTACGGGATCTGGCGGGACGTCGGCACGTTCCAGATCACGAGATCGGCCTGCTTGCCGCCCTCCAGCGAGCCGATCTCGCCGGCCAGACCGAGCGCCTGGGCCGCGTTGATCGTGACCGCCGCCAGGACCTCATCCGGCGTCATCCGGAGCAGGAGGCATGCGGCGGTCATCGCGAGCGGAAGGCTCGCGGTCGGTGACGTCCCCGGGTTGAAGTCCGTCCCGATCGCCACCGGCACGCCCCGGTCGATGAAAGCGCGCGCCGGCGCATGGTGGTCCTTCATCAGGAACCAGGTGGTGACGGGGAGGAGCGTTGCCACGACCGGGCGACCGTCCGCGGCAGCAGCGGCCATCGCGTCGATGCCCGCTTCGGACGGCGTCGCGAGGTGGTCCGCGCTGGTCGCCCCGATCTCGGCGGCGAGCTCCGCGCCGCCGCTCGGCGCCAGCTCGTCGGCGTGGAGCCGCGGCCGGAGCCCGTAGGCCGCCGCGGCCTCGAGGATCCGCCGCGACTGGTCCGCGCTGAAGACGCCCTCCTCGCAGAACACGTCGGCGGCGACGGCACGGCCCTGGGCGACGACGCCCGGGAGCTGCACCTCGAGCAGCTCGCGGACCCAGGTCTCGGTCGCGTCGGGGCGACCGCGGAGCTCGGGCGGCACGGCATGAGCTCCCAGCCAGGTCGGCACGACGTCGATCGGGCCCTCGGCCCCGAGGCGGTGGGCGACCTCGAGGAGCCGCAGCTCGGTCTGGAGGTCGAGGCCGTAGCCGGACTTCGCCTCGACCGTCGTCACCCCGTGGGCGAGCATCTCGTCGAGCCAGCGCCGGCCGTGGGCGGCCAGCTCGTCGGTCGTCGCCTCGCGCGTCGCGGCGACGGTCGAGAGGATGCCGCCACCCGCGGCCAGGATCTCGAGGTAGCCGGCGCCATGCTGGCGGAGCTCCAGCTCGCCCTCGCGGCTGCCGGCGAAGATCAGGTGGGTGTGGGGATCCACGAGCCCGGGCGTCACCGTTCCGCCGGCCGCGTCGAGCACGGCGAACCGCTCGAGGTCATAGCCCTCGGCCGGGAGGAGCGTTCGCAGGTCGGCCTCGCCACCGACGCCGATCACTCGGCCGTCCCAGCAGGCGACCGCCGGCCCGTTCGGACCGTGGCCGTCCGCGACACGCCGGTCGACCTCGCCCTGGTCGGCGCCCATCCGCGGACCACCGGCGACCGTGACGACCTCCTTCGCACCGGTCACGAGCAGGCCCGGCAGGTCGTCGTCCGCGCGACCGCCCGGAACGAGGCGGAGGCTCATGAGACCGGTACCGGCATCAGCCCTGGACGCCGGTCTCGGCGGCCGCGAGCCGCAGCTCGAGGGCCATCTTCGGGTCGAAGTCCCGCAGCTTCAGGAAGGCCGCGGCCGCGGCGAGCCGCTCCTCGACCGGGTTGTCACGCGGCGCATCCACGTGGTCCGCGACATCCAGGAACGCCGCGACGGGCGCCAGGCCGATCAGCTCCGACTCGTGGAGCTCGGCGCCGTCCTCGGCCGCCTCGGCCCGGACCGTCTCCCAGACCCGCCAGAGGGGCGTGACACGGAAGTCGAGGAGGTTCATCGAGACCTGGGCGCGGGCCGGAAGCGGATCGCCGCGCTCCGGCTCGGAGACGGAGAACCCGTTGGCCTGGACCTTCGGCAGTCCGCCACCGGACTCCCGCACGCGACGGGCGATCCGCTTCGCGAGCTCGACGTCCTCCGTGTCGAGATTGACGTTCCAGGCGATGAGGAAGGGCCGGGCTCCGACGGCCATCGCTCCGGCCGACGGGTGCATCCGGGCGGGGCCAAGATCCGGCTCGCGGCCGTGCTGGGCGATCTCGGCCTTCAGCCCCTCGTACTGACCGCGACGGACGTCGGCGAGCTTCACCCGATCCGTCCGCCTCGCCGCCCGGGCGTAGAGGTAGACCGGGAGGTCGAAACGCTCGGCGACCCGGGCCCCGAAGCGCCGGGCGAGCTCGATCGCCTCGTCCATCGTCGTGTCCCCGAGCGGGACGAACGGGACGACGTCCACGGCGCCGATCCGGGGGTGCTCGCCCGAGTGATCGTCCATGTCGATGTCGCGGACGGCCGCGGCGACCAGCGCTTCGAGGGCGGCCGAGACCGGGCCGGCCGGACCCGCGATCGTGAGGACGGAGCGGTTGTGGCTGGCGTCGCTGGTGCGGTCCAGGAGGTGGACGCCCGGGATCGACGACACCGCGCCCGCGAGTCGGTCCACGACGTCGAGCCGTCGCCCCTCGGAGACGTTCGGGACCGATTCGATCAGCCGGTCGGACAGGTCGTCCGGGAGCGCGCGCATCGCGGCCATCGTGCCACGCCGCCGGGGGCCGCGAGATGCCCGCGAGGCGCCGCCGGGTCCGCCTTCGTTCACGATTGACTAACTCGTGTTAGACCGTAGACTAACGTCCCGATGGCCGCGACGACCGCCCAGCGCCCGAGCCTCTTCCACCATCGCAACTTCGTCCGGCTGTGGACGGCCGCGACGGTGTCGCTCTTCGGCACCCAGATCAGCCAGATCGCGATCCCGTTCATCGCGGCAGTGCTCCTCGGCGCGTCCGCGGCCGAGGTCGGCCTCCTGACGACGATCGAGTTCCTGCCGTTCCTCCTCTTCACCCTGCCGGCCGGGGTGTGGGTCGACCGGTCCCCGAAGCGGCGGATCCTCGTGATCGGCGACCTCGGACGGGCCGTGATGCTGGCGACGATCCCGATCGCCTACGTGTTCGGCGCCCTGACGATCTGGCAGCTCTACGTGGTCGGCTTCGTCAACGGCCTGATGACGGTCTTCTTCGACGTGGCCGACCAGTCCTACCTGCCGACGATCCTCGAGCGCGACGAGCTGATCGAGGGCAACTCGAAGCTCCAGGTGAGCGGGTCGTCGGCGCAGATCCTCGGCCAGCCGATCGGTGGCGCGATCGTCGCGCTGCTGTCCGCACCGATCGCGGTCCTCTTCGATGCCGCGAGCTACCTGGCGTCGGCGGGGCTGATCCTGTCGATCCGCGAGCACCTTGGACGTGGGCGTGCCTCGGCCGCGGCCGAGGCACCGAACCTCGTCGCGGCGGTCGCCGGCGATGCCGGCTTGACCCCGATGGCCGAGGCAGCGCAGGCGGGTGAGCGGACCGGCGGCCCCGGCATCGTCCTGTCGGGGACCGTCGAGGCGGAGCCGTCGGCGACCGACGATGAGGCCGCGGGGACGGGGGCGGGAGCGGGGGCGGCGAGCGCCGAGACGCCGGCCGGCATGCGCCAGCAGATCCTCGATGGGCTGCGCTTCATCCGCGGCCACGAATACCTCGGC
>DATBPR010000230.1:0-7280 GCA_036561285.1 Candidatus Limnocylindrales bacterium
CGGCAAACGATCGGATCAGTGCGAACGACGCCCGGATCCTCGCCATCCTCCAGCGCGACGGCCGCCGGGCCTACGCGGAGCTGGGCGCGGAGGTCGGGATGAGCGGGCCGTCGGCCCACGAGCGCGTCAAGAAGCTCGAGACCCGCGGCGTGATCCGCGGCTACGGCGCCGTCGTCGACCCACGCGCCGTCGGGTTCGACATCCTCGCGTTCAGCTGGATCACCCAGGCGCCCGGGACCACGAGCGTGGACCTGACCGAGGCCTTCGCGGCGATCCCCGAAATCGAGGAGTGCCATCACATCACCGGCGAGGCGGACTATCTCATCAAGGTCCGGGCCCGCGACACGCTCGACCTGGAGCGAGTCCTCCGCCAGGTCCAGTCGACCCCGAACGTCTTCCAGACCGAGACGGACGTGGTCTTCTCGAGCGGCTTCGAGCGGCGCCCGCTCCACGTCGCCGAAACCGCCGAGCCGAGCCGTGCGTAACCGTGGCTGAGAACCGTCAGGCGACCGATGACGCCGGCCTCGTCCGCGAGGTCGTGGCCGGGTCGCAGGCTGCCCTGTCGGAGATCTACGATCGGCACGTCGACGCGGTCTACGCGACGGCGAGCCGGCTGACCTCGGATCGGCAGGTCGCCGAAGAGGTCGTGCAGGAGACGTTCCTCGCGTTGTGGAACCGGGCAGAGCTCTTCGATCCGAAGGTCGGATCGCTGGCGGCCTGGCTGCACACGATCGCCCGCAACCGGACCGTCGACCGGCTGCGAGCCGCGGGACGGCGGCCGAACCTCATCCCGTTGTCGTCAGCGGCGGGTCAGGACGAACAGGACAGTGCCGCACTGGACCGGCTGGTGGGGAGCGGGACGGTGCTCGGCGGGGCGGCGATCGGCCTCGGGCCTGAGGGCGAGCTCGCGGCCGGGGAGCTGCGCCAGGTGCTGCGTGACGCGCTGGCGGAGCTGCCGGAGTCCGAGCGGACGGCCATCGTCCTCGCGTATCGCGAGGAGCTGACACAGACGGAGATCGCGGAGCGGCTCGGATGGCCGCTCGGAACGGTGAAGACGCGGACGCGACGGGCTCTGCTGCGGCTGCGCGAAGCGCTGGCCGACGAGCTGGGCCCGGCGGCGGGGACGATGCCCATCCCGATCCCGGTCGGGGATCGGAGCGAACGGTGAAGGGATTGATGGACCACAACGAGGTGCGGGAGCTGCTCGAGGACGCGGCGGTGGAGCCGGGCGGCCTGGAACGGCTGATGGCCGGTGACACCCCCGACGCGGCGCTCGTCGCCGGTCATCTGGCGGGCTGCGCCGAATGCGCGGCCGAGATGGAGCGGCTCCGCCGATCCGTCGGCATGATCCGGCCGGCCGTTCAGGCCGTGCCACCCCCCGAGCTCCGCGAGCGGACCCTGGCCTACGTGGCGGCGCTCGGTCGACCTCGTGGCGCCGACGCGGGCGTGCTCGCGGGAGCGACGGCGGCGCCGGCGTCGATCGACCCCGCGCCGGTCCCGATCGCTCCGCGTCGCCGGCCGCGGTTCGCGCCGCTGCTGGCGATGGCCGCCGTGCTGGTCCTCGCCGTCGTCGGGACGGGCCTCGCGGTCAACGCGAGCCGCGACACGGCGGCCAACGGCCAGACCGCGGAGATCGAGGCGCTGGGTGACGTCGCCCGCTGGACGCTCGACGTCGACGCCCAGCCGGACGCGAAGCGGATCGAGCTGGCGAGCGCGAACGGAGACGGGACCAACGCGACGCTGCTCTACTCCCCGAAGACGAGCGGCCTCGTGGTCGTCGCCGAGAAGCTCGTGCCGCCGCCCGTCGGCAAGGAATACCGCTGCTGGGTCGAGATCGGCGGCCAGCGCAAGCCGATCGGCAAGATGTTCTTCGGCGGGAACCTGGCCTACTGGGTCGGAGACGTGCCCCAGGTCGCCGGTCTCGACCAGAGCGCGCGCTTCGGCGTGTCCCTCATCGACCTCGCGTCACCGCAGACCCCGGGCCAGCCCGTCCTCGTCGGCGAGGGCTGACCCGCCGCTGGGCGGCGCCCCCGTGTCCGGGCGCTCCACCTCGGGACCCGGCGCCGGGACGGTGACGGTTCCGTCCTCGGCCGGCTCGTCCGGCGGGAGTGCCGTCAGATAGAGGGCATGCAGGTCGAGGACGTCGGCGACGGCATCGTCGTCGACCGAGTGGCCGGACCGTCGCAGCTGGTCGGCGATCCAGCGGGCCTCGCTCGGACGCTCCCGGGCGCTCACGTCGGCCTCGCGGCGCGAGCTGTCGGCGAGGATGAGCCAGACGAGACCGGCGCCGATGACCAGCCCGACGATCAGGAGCCACCAGTTGAAGTCGCCGTTCACCCGCCGAGCGTAGCAGCGAACGCGGCCGCCGACCGGTGACCAGCCCGTACACTCCGCAGCCATGATCGACTTCACCCCGGATCCCGTCTTCTTCCGGATCTTCGGGATCCCGATCTACTGGTACGGCATCGCCTACGCCGTCGGGCTGGCGGTCGTCTACTGGGTCGTGATCCGCGAGGCCCGCTTCCGCGGGCTCGACGAGACGATCGTCGGAACGGGGATGATCGTGATCGCCGTCGCGGCCCTGATCGGCGGCCGGCTGTACCACGTCATCGACCAGTGGCACCTCTACGAGGCCCACCCGATCACGGCGATCCTGCCGATCGCGATCCAGGCCGACGGGTCGTATGCCTTCGCCGGGTTCACCGGCCTCGGTGTGCCCGGCGGGATCGTCACCGGGACGATCGCCGGCTATCTCTTCGTCCGCTGGAAGCGACAGAGCTTCCCGATGTGGGCCGACGTCGTCGCGCCTGGCCTGTTCGTGATGCAGGCCATCGGTCGCTGGGGGAACTTCTTCAACCAGGAGCTCTACGGGCCGCCGACGGACCTGCCGTGGGGCATCAAGATCGACTGCCTCCACCGGATCGCGGACTACCCCTGCTCGGCCTTCCCGGAGGCGACCACCCACTTCCAGCCGCTCTTCCTGTACGAGTCGATCTCCGGGATCGTCGGCGCGCTGGTGCTGATCTATCTCGGGCGACGCTGGTCGCACCGGCTCATCTCGGGCGACCTGCTCCTGATCTTCCTGGTGTGGTACGGCACGACCCGGTTCGTCCTCGAGAACCTGCGCCGGGACAACTGGACGTTCTTCGGCATCCCGACGGCCCAGCTCGTGACGCTCGGCTTCATCGTCGTCGGACTGGTCGGGCTGTGGTATCGCCACGGACCGGGCCGGCCGGCCGAGACGGCCGCCGATCTCCTGCCGGATCACGGTCATCGCCCGACCGCCGAGGACGACGAGGCCGCGTTCTGGGAGGACACGCCCGACGGCGAGCTGGCTGACGGCGCCGACGAGGAAGACGCCGGCGACATCGACGACGACGAGCGCGAGGCCGGCGCCGACGCGCCCGACGAGCCCAAGGCGGACGCGACGACCCAGGCCGACGCCTCCGAGCCCGAACAGGCGAGCGAGGAACACCCGGACGACGACGCCGACGAGCCCACCCGGCCAGCCGGCTGAGGTCCCGCCGGGACCCGAGCCGCCAGCTCGTCCGCGACGGCGCCCGCCGCCCGGACGGGTCTCGCCACAGGCTCTTGCCGCCCGGCGCGGCGGCGTCGCCGAGGGTCTCGCCTGGCTCGGGCGGACGCCGGAGGCCCGCGCCGCGATCCCGTACCGCTTCCTTCGGCTCCTTGCCCGGTTCGTCCTCTTCGTCGGGTTCCGGTTCCGGGTCGAGACCGCCGGCCAGGAGCACCTGCCCACCGGCGGCTTCCTCCTCGTCGCGGCCGCCCATCGGGGGTGGATGGACCCGTTCCTCGTCCTCCATGCCCTGCCGTCGGAGCCGCGGGTCTGGTTCCTCGGCAGCGCCCCGTCGACCTTCACGAGCTGGTGGCGCGAGCGCCTCGTCCACGTCGTCGGCGGGTTGCTGCCCGTCTGGCGGGGCGGCATCGGCGCCGATCAGCACGTCGCGTCCGCGCGAGCGGTCCTCGGCAACGGGGCCGTCTTCGCCCAGATGCCGGAGGGCACCGTGAGTGGCCCGGCCGGCACGATCGGTCCGTTCCGGGCGGGGTGGGCTCTGATCGCGCTCCGGACCGGGGCGCCGATCGTCCCGTTCGCGATGGCCGGAACCGAGGAGCTCTACCTCGGCCGGCGGATGGCGTCGCGGGTCCTGCCGGTCACTTCGGTCGCCGGGCTGCTCGGGCCTGACTGGGACGGCGTGATCCCGGCCGAGGGCACCCGCGCCGAGCTGGACCTGGCCCACCGCCTGAGCGACGCCCTGGAGCTCGTCCTGCGCCCCGTCGTCGAAGAGCTCTACCCACGCACCGTCGATCCGCCGGGCCGACCTCGACGGCTGCGCCGCCGGTTGACGTTCCTGCTGCTCGGCCCCGGGCGGCTCGATCGCGGCGAGCCGCCGCCGGGACCCGGCGCGGGAGCCTGACCCGGCAGATCGTGCCGGCCGGAGACATCCGGGCCTCGGCCGCATGCCATCCTCGTCCGATGAGTGGTCGGTTCTCGGTCTTCGCCGCGATCCTTCGCAGCCGGACGCTGCTCCAGCTGGAGCTCGCCTTCGTCCTCTTCTCGTTCGGCGAATGGGCGACGTGGGTCGCCGTCATCGTCTATGCCTATGCCCGCGGCGGCGCCGTCGAGGCGGGCGTCATCGCCTTCCTCGAGCTCGCCCCGTCCCTGTTGGTCGTGCCGGCGGTCGCCGGCCTCGGCGATCGTGTTCCGCGGGCCATCGTCCTGTTCGGAGCGTACGCGGCCCAGGCGATCCTCTTCGCGGCGACCGCGCTTGCCTTGCTCGCCGGTCCGGCCCCGCTCGTCTACCTGCTCGCCGTGCTGAGCGCGACGGTCGTCTCCCTGTCGCGGCCCGTCCACTCGTCGCTCATGCCGGAGGTCGTCGAGGGCCCGGACGAGCTGACGGCGGCCAACGTCGTGTCCGGGATGGCCGAGAGCAGCGGATCGCTGCTCGGGCCGCTCGGAGCGGGCATCCTGATCACGATCCGCGGGCCGGAGCTCGTCTTCGTCGCGACGTCGGCCCTGACCCTCGTTGCGGCGCTGCTGATCGCGGGCCAGGCGACGCGGGCCTTCCGTCACTGGCGGACGGAGCCGGTGCCGGAGGTGGCGCCGTCGATCGCCGCGCCACCGGATGGCGACGGGCTGCGCGAGGCGCTCGCCGGCCTGCGGGCGATCCGGGCCGACGACCGCCTCCGCTCGGTCGTCGCGGTCGCGGTCTGGGCAACGTTCCTCGTCGGCGCGCTCGACATCTTCTACGCCGTCCTCGCGATCGACCTGCTCGGACTTGGCGACGGGGGCGTCGGCATGCTGGGCGCCATCGGCGGTCTCGGGGCGACGCTCGGGGCCGCGGCGGCGATCGTCTTCGTCGGCCGGGAGCGTCTTGGGGCGGCCCTGGGCGCCAGCGCCGCGCTGTTCGGCCTGTCGATCGCCGCGCTCGCGCTCGTGCCCGGCCCCGTCGCCGCGGCGGCGGTCCTGCTCGCTGCGGGGCTCGGGTCGGGGCTGACGGCCGTCGGCGCCCAGACCCTCATCCAGCGGCTTGCCGGCGACGACGTGATGAGCCGCGTCTTCGGGCTGATCCAGGGGCTGATGATGGGCGCGACGGCGATCGGCGCGCTCGCCGTTCCCCTGCTCGTCGGGCTCCTCGGACAGCGCGGAGCCTTCGCGATCGCCGGGCTGTCCCTCCCGATCGCCTTCGTTGTGCTCGGCCGGGCCGTCCTCGCCGGGGATCGCCTCGATCCCGACCGGGCGGCCGAGCTTCGCCTGCTCCGCGGCGTTCCGATGTTCGGACCGCTCTCGGCGCCGGTCCTCGAACGGCTCGCGGGCTCCAGCGTCCGCCTGACGTCGCCTTCGGGCAGCCAGATCGTACGCGCGGGCGATCCGGGCGATCGGTTCTACGTCGTCCAGGAGGGCCGGCTCGAGGTCGAGGTCGACGGCTGGTGGGTCCGCGATCTGCAGGTCGGGGATGGGTTCGGCGAGATCGCCCTCATCCGCGACGTGCCCCGGACCGCGTCCGTCCGTGCCGTGACCGACGTGACCCTGCTCGGGATCGACCGAGAGCCGTTCCTCGCCGCGCTGACGGGCCAGGCACGCAGCCGGACGATGGCCTCGGAGCTCGCCACCCGACGGCTCGCCGACGACCGATCGAGGGCCTGATCCCGGCCGCTCGCGGCTATCCTCGGACGATGCAGTACGCCGAGACCATCCTCGACCTCGTCGGCCGGACGCCACTCGTCCGGCTCACCCGGGTCACCCGCGACCTGGGGCCGGTCGAGCGGCAGCCGCTCATCCTCGCCAAGCTCGAGATGCTGAACCCGGGCGGCTCGGTCAAGGACCGGATCGGGCTGCCGATGATCGAGGCGGCCGAGCGGGCCGGGCTGTTGAAGCCGGGCGGGACGATCATCGAGCCGACGTCGGGCAACACCGGCCACGGGCTCGCGATCGCGGCCGCGCTCAAGGGCTACCGCTGCATCTTCGTGATGGCCGACAAGCAGTCGACCGAGAAGCAGGCGCTCCTGCGTGCGTACGGCGCGGAGGTCGTCCTGTGCCCGACCAACGTCGACCCGGAGTCGCCGGAGTCGTACTACTCCGTCGCGGCGCGGCTCGCCCGCGACATCCCGGGGGCGTTCAAGCCCGACCAGTACTGGAACATGGAGAACCCGACGGCCCACGAGCGCTCGACCGGGCCGGAGGTCTGGGAGCAGACCGAGGGCCGGGTCACCCATTTCGTCGCGAGCGTCGGCACGGGCGGAACGATCTCCGGGGCGGGCCACTACCTGCGCGAGCGGAACCCCGGCGTCGTGATCGTCGGGGCCGATCCCGAGGGCTCCGTCCTGTCGGGCGACGTCGCCCGGCCCTATCTCACGGAGGGCGTCGGCGAGGACTTCTTCCCGGGCACCTACGATCCCGGCGTCGTGGACCACTGGGTGCGGGTGAGCGACCGCGACGCGTTCGCGGCGGCGCGCCGCCTGACGCGCGAGGAGGGGATCCTCGCCGGCGGCTCGTGTGGGACCGCGCTCGTGGCCGCCCTGGAGGTCGCGCGCGAGCTGACGGCCGCGGGCGAGGGGACCGGCAAGGTCGTGGTCGTGCTCCTCCCGGACAGCGGCCGGAGCTACCTCTCGAAGATCTACAACGACGAGTGGATGCGGGTGAACGGCCTGCTCGCCACGACCGGGGCGATCGCCCGGATCAGCGACCTCCTCGCGCGCCGCGACCACCCGGTTGACCGGCCGCCGGTCGTCGTCGCCCGGACGACGGAGCAGGTCGGGGTCGC
>DATBPR010000231.1:0-5995 GCA_036561285.1 Candidatus Limnocylindrales bacterium
GACCGGATCGAGGACCGACCGGATCCCGAGCCCGGCCGCGCTCGCCCGCTGGTCGTTGACGACCGGCAGCGCCGCCACCTCCGGGGAGACGTCGGCACCGAGCTCGGCGAACAGCGTCCCGCCGTCGTCGACGACGAAGCGGTGATCGCCGGCCGCCCAGACGACGACGGGCTTCCGCTCCTTCACGTCGACCCGGAGGACGTCCGGCAGGCCCACGGAGACCGAGGCCGATCCGATCGAGGGGATCCCGAGCAGCCGCTCGACGATCGGTCCGGTCGTGAGCCCGACGAGGTTCGTCCCGGGCGAAAGGTCGACCTGGCCGCGGATCGTGTCGGCCGGGGTCACCACGTTGCCGGTGATCTCGAGGCGGCCGAAGCCCATGACCGAGGTCGAGGCGAGGCCGTACACGGCCCCGGCCGAGATCAGCATCGCGAGGATCGCGCCGGCCCGCATCGGGGTGAGGCGGGTCGAGGCGCGGCGGACGCGCGGTCGCCGACGGGGCGTGCCCGCGGCGGTCCGGTAGCGGCGGGTCGCCGGCGAGCTCACCGCAACGCGCTCATCGCGGCAACTCGGCCGCGGTCAGGCGGCGCGCGACGACGCCCGCGTGGCGCTCGAGCGCGAGATCGACGACCCGGGCGCAGACGTCCCCGAACGAGTAGCCGCCGTCGGCCGGCATCGTCGGGAAGAGGCTGATTGGCGTGAAGCCGGGGATCGTGTTGATCTCGGACAGGAAGACCTGCTCGTCTCGGACGAGGAAGTCGATGCGGGCGAACCCTTCGGCGCCGATCGCCCGGTACGTGTCGCGGGCGATCTTCAGGATCGTCGCCCGCATCGGCGCCGGGATCTCGGCCCGGATCGACGACTCGGAGAGGCCTGGCGTGTACTTCGCCTGGTAGTCGTAGAACTCGTGACCGGCGAGGATCTCGCCCGGGCCGTACAGCTCCAGGCGGGCGGGGTCGTTCCCGATCACGCTGACCTCGAGGTCGCGGGCCCCCGGCAGATACGCCTCCGCGACGGCGACCCGGTCGTGGCGGAAGGCCTCGGCGAGCGCAGCCGGCAGCTCCGACGGGTCATGGACGAGGGTGATCCCGACCGACGAGCCGAGGTTCGCCGGCTTGACCATCAGGCGGCCGCTGTCCGTTCCGCCGGCGAACGCCTCGAGCTCCGCGAGGACCGCGGCCGGATCGCCCTCCCAGCGCTCGGCGCGGACCTCGACCCAGTCCACGACCGGCAGGCCGATCCCGCGGACGAGGCGCTTGAAGACCGCCTTGTCCATGCCCAGCGCCGAGGCCGTGACCCCCGATCCGGTGTAGGCGAGCCCGGCCGATTCGAGCATCGCCTGGACCGTGCCGTCCTCGCCGAACGGGCCGTGGAGGGCGATGAACACGAGCGGCCGCGGGTCGCCGGCGGCGAGGCGGTCGACCCCGGCGCCGGGTGTCAGCGGACCCTGCCCACCGACGGCTTCCGGATCGTCGTAGGCCGATTGCGGCCGGTCGTCGCGGCGATGGTCGGCCGGCAGCCACCACCATTGCCCGGCGAGGTCGATCAGGACCTCGCGGACGTCCTCTCCGCGGTCACGGAGCGCGTCGGCGATCGCGGTCCCCGACACGATCGAGACGTCGTGCTCCGCGGACGGGCCGCCGAGGAGGACGACGATGGGCGGATGCGGGGTCGCGCTCATGGCCGGGCCCCGGCCGGCCAGTCGCCGAGGAACACGACCTCCTCCTCGAGCCGGACCCCCGTCTCGCGCGCGACGGCGGCGGCCACGTCGTCGATCAGGCCGCGGACGTCGGCGGCAGTCCCCTTCCGGTCGTTCACGACGAAGTTCGCATGCTTCTCGGAGACCGTCGCTCCGCCGCGCGTCCGGCCCTTCCAGCCGATCGTATCGATCAGGCGCCCGGCCGAGTCGCCGGGCGGGTTTCGGAACGTCGATCCGGCGGACGGGATGCCGAGCGGCTGGTGCTCGCGCCGCCAGCGGCGGATCTCGTCGAGCCGGCCGGCGATGACTGCCGGGTCCGCGGGCGCGAGGCGGAACGTGGCCGTGAGGACGATCTCGGCGGCGTGCTTCAGGCGGCTGTCGCGATAGCGGAAGGCGAGATCGGTCGCGGTCAGCGTCGCCTCCGTGTCGTCGGCCAGCAGGACCTGGGCCGAGTCGAGGATGGCCGCCACGTCGCTCTCGTGGGCGCCCGCGTTCGCCCAGACAGCGCCACCGACCGTGCCGGGGATCGCGAGCCCGAACTCGAGGCCGGTCAGGCCGGCCTTCTGGGCCTCGGTCGCCGCACGGGCCATCGGCACGCCCGATTCCGCGATGTAGCGGTCGCCGTCGACCCGCGACCCCTCGGCCCGGTTCTGGACGACAAGTCCGCGGATCCCGGCGTCGGCGATCACCACGTCGCTGCCCCGCCCCAGGAGCGTGAGCGGGATCGCGCGCGAGCGCGCGAAGCGGATGATGGCCCGCAGCTCGTGCACGTTGTGGACGATCGCGAACAGGTCGGCCGGGCCACCGACCCGCATCGTGGTGAACCGCGCCAGCGGCTCGTCCCGCGAGGTCTTCACGCCGATCCGCCGCTGGATCGCGGTGCCGACCGCGAGCGCGTCGAAGGCGGCGGTCGTGGTCGATTCCGCGGGACCGCTCACGCGGCCGAGCCCCGGGCGATCGCCTCGATCCGGTCGACGGGCGGCAAGGGCTGACGGGACGCCAGCGCAAGCGTCAGCGCGGCGACGGCATCGGCGGCTCCCGGCCGGCCGAGGCCGCGAGCGGCCGCGGCCATCGCCGATCGGGCGGCGTCGTCGAACAGCAGGTCCGTCGCCGCGACGAGCGCGTCGGCGTCGAAGGCTTCGTCCGGAACGACCCGCGCGGCGCCGGCGTCGGCGAGCGTCGCCGCGTTCGCGCCCTGGTGGGCGCCCGCGTGCGGGTACGGCACGATCACGGACGGGATCCCGAGCGCGGTGACCTCCGCCAGCGTGGAGGAGCCCGCCCGGCCGACGACCAGGTCCGTCGCGACGAGGGCGGCGAGCATGTCCTCGCGCAGGAACGGGAACGGCCGATAGCGGTCGCGCAGCTCGACCGGGAGACGCTCCCGCTCGGCGAGCGCGGCGGCATACGCGCTGTCGCCGGTAACGTGCAACACGTGGACCCGCTCGACGAGCCGCGGGAGCGCCCGGGCGACGGCGGCGTTGAACCGCCGGACGGCCTGCGAGCCGCCGAAGATCAGGATGACGGGCGCGTCCGGCGGCAGGTCCAACCGCTGCCGAGCTTCGGCCCGGCCGATCTCCGTGACGTCCCGGATCGGGGTCCCGGTGAGGTAAGTGAGGACGTGGGCCGCGGCGAGGGCCCGGCCGGCGGCCTCGTAGGACACGGCCAGCGCATCGGCGAGCCGGGCCGTCGCCCGGACCGCCCGGCCGGGAATGGCGTTGCCCTCCCAGAGGACGACCGGGATCCGGAGCGGGGCGGCGGCGAGGAGGACGGGCACCGCCACGTAGCCGCCGGTCGTCAGGATCGCCGCCGGCCGCTCGGCCGCGAGGATCGCCGCGGCCTGCGGGACCGACAGCCCGAGCCGGATCGGGTCGAGGACGGTGTTGATCGATCGGTCGACGGTCCGGAGCGAGCGGAGCGCCAGCCGCCGGACGCGGATCCCCGCGTCGGCGACCAGGTCCGCCTCCAGTCCACGATGCCCGCCGAGCCAGACGAGGTCAGGCGCGGTCGGTCGAGTTGACCGGTCGCGGAGCGAGCGGGCCACGGCGAGGGCTGGATAGATGTGCCCTCCCGTCCCGCCCCCGGCGATCAGCAGCCGCATCGTTCCACGTCCCTCGAGTGACGGTCTCCCGCGAGATCGACAACAGGATGCCGACGGCCGCGAGGCTGATGGTCAGCGACGAGCCGCCGGCGCTGATGAACGGCAGCGTGATGCCGGTCACCGGAATGAGCGCGACGACCACGCCGATGTTGATGAAGGCCTGGATGCAGAGCCAGGCGGTGATCCCGGCCGCGAGCAGCGCCCCGAACGTGTCCGGGGCCGCGAGCGAGACGCGGATGCCAGAGTAGGCCAGCCCGACGAACAGGAGGATCACGATCCCCGCTCCGATCAGGCCGAACTCCTCGCCGATGATCGCGAAGATGTAGTCGTTGCTCGCGTTCGGAAGGAACAGCCCGCCGGCGAGCCGGCTCTCCCCGAGCCCGGCGCCCAGGATGCCGCCGAGCCCGAGCGCGAGCAGGCCCTGGATCGTGTGGAAGCCGGTCCCGAGCGGATCCGACCACGGATCGAGCCAGGTCCGGATCCGGTCCATCTGGTATCCCCGCAGTCCGACGAGGACGATCGCGACGAGGGCAGCGAACGCGACCGATGCGAAATGGATCAGGCTCCCGCCGGCGACGAAGAACATCGTCAGGCCGGTCAGCCCGATGACCATCGTGGTCCCGAGGTCGGGCTCCTTGAAGACGAGGGCGACGATCGGGGCGACGATGATCAGGAACGGGATCGTTCCCGCCCAGAAGCCACGGACCCGGCCGCCCCGCTTCGCGAACCAGTGGGCGAGATAGATGATCAGCCCGAGCTTCGCGAACTCGGCCGGGTGGAGGGCCGGGACGAGCGGCAGCTTCAGCCAGCGGGCCGAGCCACCGACGACGACGTTCAGGCTGGGCACGAAGACGAGGACCAGCAGGAGGAGCGCGAGGGCGTAGAGCGGGACCGAGACGAACCGGAGGTAGCGGTAGTCAACCCGCATCATCCCGGCCATCGCGATCATCCCGAGCGCGGCCCAGCCGATCTGCGGCCCGACGATCGAGAGGGTGTCGTCGGTGGCGATGTAGGCCTTCATCGCGGAGCTCGAGTAGACCATCAGGATCCCGATCGCGGTCAGGGCGACGACGATCACGAGGATCGCGTAATCGGCCGCGTGACGCTCCCTGGTGAGCGGGGTCGACTTCTGGCGGGCCGGGGTGCGCGCGGTCGAGGTCGATCGGGCGCGGGTCGTCGGCGCGTCGATGGCGCGGCCGCGGCCGAGACCGGCGGGCAGGCGGGGCCGGAGCGCGTCGGTCATCGGGTCCTCCTCGGGTCTCGCTCGGCGGCGATCGCGGCGACGGCCGCCTTGAACGCCCGTCCCCGGGCTGCGTAGTCCACGAACATGTCGAAGCTGGCGGCGGCCGGGCTCAGGAGCACTGTCGCCGGTCCCGGCGTCCCGGCCGCGAGGGTCTCGCGGGCGATCGCGTCGGCGATCCGGACGGCTTCCTCGATGGTGGCGGCGGGCTCCGTGCGACCCAGACCGGCGTCCCGGAACTGGCGCCCGAGCGACGGGCCGCTCTCGCCGATCAGGACCGCGGCGACGGCCCGCTCCGCGACGACCGGCGGCAGGGCCGACAGGTCGACGTCCTTGTCGCGGCCGCCCGCGATCAGCACGATCGGCGGCTCGAACGCCCGGAGCGCGGCCATCACCGCGTCCGGCTGGGTGCCCTGCGAGTCGTTGACGAACCGGACGCCGTCGACCGTCGCGACGGTCTCGAGACGATGCTCGACGCCGGTGAAGCCCCGCGCCGCCCGGCGGATCGCGGCGGGCTCGATCCCGAGCCAGCGGGCCGTCGCGATCGCGGCGAGGGCGTTCGAGACGTTGTGCCGGCCGGGGATCGCCAGCTCACCGGTCGCCATGACGTCCGCGCCATCGCCGCCGACGATCCGTTCCCCGGCGAGCCCGACACCGCCCGGCCGCGGCTCGCCGACCCCGTACCAGACGACGGTCGCGCGGGCATCGTCCGCATACGCGGCCACGAACGGATCGTCCGCATTCAGGACGAGCGCGCCCGCGGGGTCCACCAGCTCCGCGAGCCGCCGCTTGGCGGCGCGGTAGCCCTCGAGCGAGCCATGCCGGTCGAGATGGTCGGACGTCACGTTCGTGTAGACCGCGACGGTCGTCCCGCGCGAGAGGGTCGGCAGCTGGAGCTCGCTGAGCTCGATCACGACCCGATGCTCCGGCGTCAGCTCCAGCAGCCGCTCGACGAGCG
>DATBPR010000232.1:0-3271 GCA_036561285.1 Candidatus Limnocylindrales bacterium
GAGGACCAGCTCTTCGACCTGACCTCGCACACCCGGCACATCGGCCGCGACACGACCGGCAACCTCCTGTCGAAGGCCGCGCTGCTCGACGCGACCCGCAGCTACATGAAGGGCCTGATCATCATCGAGCCGACCGCCGTCGGGACCGACAGCTTCCTCGGCGAGTTCGGCATGAACCTCTCGAGGCAGGCCCGTGCGGTCGCGATCCCGTCGCTCGAGATCGACCAGCCGGACTGTCGCCGCGCGGCCCACTCATCATCCGTGGGACCGATCGACGAGACGCAGCTCTTCTACCTCGAGAGCCGCGGCATCTCGCCGGCCGAGGCGCGCAAGATGATCGTCCTCGGCTTCCTCGAGCCGGTCGTCGCGCGGGTCCCGCTCGAGTCCGCACGCGAGCGGCTCCGCGAGCTGCTCGGCGCGAAGTGGGACGAGGGCACGGCCGTCGCGACGACCGCCGCCTGACGCCGGGGATGCGCTCCGGGCACCCGGTTCGATGAGGCGAATCGACCTCCTCGGCATCGACGAGATCGGCGACGGCGAGATGAAGATGGTCTTCGTCGACGGCACCGACCAGGTCCTCGTGATCAACCAGGGCGGCGAGTTCACCGCGACCCAGGGTGTCTGCAGCCACGAGTACTTCGAGCTCGACAAGGGCTTCCTGACGGCCGGCACGCTGACCTGCGCGCTCCACCTGTCGCGGTTCGACCTGACCTCCGGCGAGCCGATCGATCCACCGGCGGAGCTGCCGCTCGAGATCTACGAGGTCGTGATCGAGGACGGCCGCGTCCTGATCGAGGTCCCGGACGGCCCCCTCCCGATCAGCGAGGAGTAGGCGCCTACTGCTTCGGGACCAGCGCGAGCGTCTGGAGCATCGACTCGTGGACCGCCGTGGGCGAGAACGGCAGCGGGACGGTGTCTCCCACCAGCCAGCCGTTGATCATGTCGCCGTAGTGGCGGTCGAACGGGTTGCCGCTCTGGCCCGTCGTCTGGATGATCTTTGCGCCGTCCTGGTCCGCCAGGTCGATCGACAGCCGGTAGGACGGCAGGTTGGTGACCTCGAAGACGTGGTCGATGCCGGCCGGGACGTAGGACGGGTCCTCCGGATCCGGGTAGGCCACCGAGGGCCGGTAGTAGACGTTGTTGACCGCGCCGGCCGCTCCGGGCGCCGCGAACGGGCCCTTGTTGAAGTACCACTCGAGCGGTCCGATCCCCGAAGAGCCGAGCGTGGCCTCCGCGAACGTGGCCTGGTGGACGCGACCCCAGGTCCAGTTGGCCGGATCGCCGTAGGCCGCCCGCAGCTCGGCGCCCGCCTCGTCGAGGGCGCGGCCGAGGATGTCGTCCCGCGTCTCCTTGCGATCGGTCGTCCGGACGTCGTCCCACCACGGGGAGTCCGGCTGGTCGAGCAGCACGATCATGGCCTCGAGCGACCCGCTGCTCCCGACGTATTCGCGGGCGAGCGGCCCGAGCTCGTCGTCGACGAGGTCGCGAACCAGCCGGTACTCGAACGCCTCGTACGCCGCGCAGCCGAGCGAGTCCGTCGTGCAGTCGTGCTTCGCCCAGTTCAGGATCCGGTCCTCCACGAGCGCGCCATCACCGTCGGGTGAGCTCGGCCGGGCGTCGATGAGGTGCGGGATCACGCGCTCGGCCCGCGTCACCGTCGGGTCCATCTGGATCGAGCGGAGGATGCCGGTCGAGACTCCGCCACTCGCGGCCGCCGCTCCGAGTAGATCGGTGATCCGCTTCGCCCGGTAGCCGGGATCCCATTCCTGGGCGATGAAGTACGGGTACTTGTCGTCGACCGCGGCGTTGTTCGCCGTGACGATCATCCCGCTGGGCGGGTCGAGCTGCCACGGCAGCTCCTCGAACGGGATCGTACCCGTCCAGTCGTGCTTCCCGTCGCTGCCCGAGCGGATGCGGTCGCCACGGTCCGACGCGTCCGCCCGGATCGGGATCCGGCCCGGCAGCACATAGCCGATGTGACCCTTGACGTCGGCGTAGACGAAGTTCTGCGAGGGGGCGCCATACGTCCGGAACGCCTCGTGGAACTGCTGGAAGGTCGACGCCGTGTCGACGTGAAAGATCGCGTCGAAGGTCCCGTCGACCTCGTCCGTGGCAGTCCAGCGAAGCGCGAGCGGCGGGGCATCCTTCAGGCGCGTGTCGACGTCATTGAGGATCGGCCCGTCACGGGTGGTCCGGACGTCCATCTCGACCGGCGCGCCGCCGGCGACCTTGATGGTCTCGTGCCGAACGGCATACGGCACCGATTCGTCGCCGACGAGATACGCGTTGGCGTCCTTCGGGTCCGGCTGGATCGCGAACAGGTCCTGGACGTCCGGGTCGACGTTGGTCGCGCCCCAGGCGATCGAGGCGTTGTGGCCGAGGACCACGCCGGGAACGCCCGGGAAGGTCACGCCCGCGACGTCCCACGGGCAGGTCTTGCTGATCACCCGGCAACGGAGGCCGTTGATGTACCAGACCGACGGCATGCCGATCCCCAGGTGCGGGTCATTCGCGAGGAGCGCCGTCTTCGTCGTCGTCTTCGACGGGCCGACGACGAAGTCGTTCGAGCCGACCTGGTGGTCGCCCGCGATCCCGTCGGCGGCGTCCAGCCCGGCCATCGCCAGGATCCGGTTGCCGCCGGCCACGAGGTCGCGCCAGGCCGCGGCCTGGTCCGGCGTCAGCGCCGGGACCGTGGTCACGCCCGCGGCGGCCACCGTGCCGGAGGGCGAGGACCCGTTCGTCGGGGCAGCGGCGGTCGCGCCCGCTCCGCCGGAGCCCTTGAGCCCGCTCGGGGTGATCACCGGCATCGACGGGTCGTAGGGCGGGAAGAGCTCGTCGGTCCGGGCAGGGTCACCGAGCTTCAGGTCGGCGAGCATCCGGAAGACCTCGCTGTCGTAGTTCCCGCCGAGCTGCCACGCCTGGACCTTCTGCCAGCCGAGCGTGTCGACCGCCGTCCACGGTTCCAGGTCGTAGCCGCCGAACCCGCCGAGCCCGGACTTCAGGCCTGTCACGACGAACGGCAGGGACATCGAGCCGTGGTGGTCGGCGATCCAGTCGTTGACGCCCGCAGCGTACGCGTCCAGGGCGGCGCGGGCCTCCGGCGAGAGCGTGGCGAGGTCGCGCTCGGCCGCCTGGCGCCAGCCCAGCGTCCGGATGAAGCGGTCCTCGTTCAGGGTGCTGGAGCCGAACAGCTCGGACAGGCGGCCCGACGAGATGTGCCGCCAGACCTCCATCTGCCACATCCGGTCCTGGGCGTGGACGTATCCCTGGG
>DATBPR010000233.1:0-12249 GCA_036561285.1 Candidatus Limnocylindrales bacterium
CCCAGCCGCGAACCCGGAGGAGCCGAGGACGAGCGAGGCGACGAGGGCAGCGATGAGCCGGGGCAGGCGTCGGGTCGTTGACGAGCGCACGATCGGGGGATTCTAGCCCGGCCGTCTTCCGGGGCCCGTATCGCGCCGGACCTCGAGGGTCCAGACCGATCGTTCGCCCGTCGAGGCCGGGCCGGCCGCGCGACCCCGGCGGCCGGCCGTCAGACGGCGTCCCCAGGTCGAGCCCGTCGCGTCGATCGTCTCGGCGCTCGCCGGCTCGAAGCAGGTCAGCGTCAGTCCATGGGCGGTCCAGCGACGAGCGATGGCATCGGTGTCCGCCACGGTGAGCGGCCGGAGCTCGGCCGTCGCCGCGTCGCGGTCCGTGATCGAGACGAAGGCGCGGACGAGACCGTCCGGCGCGAGGAGCGCGGCGATGCCGGCGGCCGCGGTGCCGTCCAGCGCGAGCGCGCCGCGGAGCAGCGAACCCCACGGGAACACGACGAGGACCTCGTTCGCCCGGCCACGGAGGACGTCCGGTGGCGTCTCGGCGGCCGCGACCGCGAACAGCAGGTTCGGGAGACCGCCCTTGTCCGTCGGCCGCGCGGCACGGCGGGACGACTCGGCCATCGCGGCGGCGTTCGCGTCGAGGCCGATGACGAGCGTGGCCGGCTCGCGGCGAGCGCGGCCGACGGCGACTCGACCGTCACCCGTTCCCAGGTCGACGACGACCCGGCCCGCGGCGGCGATCCGTGCGGAGAGTTAGCCGACGTCCACCTCGTGGAGTCGCCGGCCGATGACGCGGCGCATGATCCGCGAACTCTACACTTCGCGGGTGCCAACGACCCCCAAGCCGATCGGCGTCTACGAGCGCCGCGACGCCTCCGTCCAGCCCTGGGATCCGTCCTACCCGGTCGTCGCGGCCGAGCTGGTCGACCTCGTCCACGCGGTCCGCCCGGAGCTCGTGATCGAGCACATCGGGAGCACGGCCGTGCCCGGCCTCCCGGGCAAGGGGATCGTCGATCTCGGGACCGAGACGGATCCCGCCGCCATCCCGGCCGTCACCGTGGCGCTCACGGGCCTCGGCTTCGGGCCGCAGCCGGGACCGAACCCCTGGCCGCCGACCCGGCCGATGCTCGTCGGCTCGGTCGTCCGCGACGGGCGCGTGCACCGGATCCATTTCCACGTCCATCCGCGCGGGAACGGCGACCTGGCGAAGGACATCCGGTTCCGGGACGCGCTGAGGAACGATGCCTCCCTGCGCGATGGCTACAGGCGCATCAAGGCCGGGATCGCGGGCCCGGATGGGGGCCCGGTCGACGCGGTTCGCTACCAGGCCGAGAAGGGTGTCTGGATCCTGGAGGTCTTCGACCGGCTCGGGATCCCGCGGCCGGTCAACGTCCAGGGCGGGCCGGTCGGTGAGGCGGGTGCGCCGATCGGATCCGCTGACTCGTCGCCGGCACGGACAGCAGGAGAGCACGGATGAGCGCGAACCGGGTCGGGATCGTCGTCGGCAGTCGTAGCGACATCGCGGCGGCCGAGAAGGCGGCGGCGGTGCTGGACGAGCTCGGCGTCGGCAACGAGATCCGGGTGATCTCCGCCCATCGCGCGCCGGACCTGCTCGGGCGCTGGGTCGCCTCGGCCGACGAGCGCGGGATCGGCGTGGTCATCGCGATCGCCGGGCTCGCGGCGCATCTCCCCGGCGTCGTCGCCTCGCAGACGACGCTGCCGGTGATCGGCGTCCCGATGGCCGGCGGAGTGTCCGACGGCCTCGACGCCCTGCTCGCGATCGTCCAGATGCCGAAGGGCGTGCCGGTGGCGACGGTCGGCGTCGGCAATGGCGAGAACGCCGGGCTGCTGGCCGCCTCGATCCTCGCGCTGTCCGAGCGAGGGCTGCGGGATCGGCTTTCGGAGCGTCGCGCCGCCCAGGCCGCTGCCATTGCCGCGGACCCGGCGAACGAGGGGCTTTCGCCGGGCTGACCCGGACGCGGCGCGGCGCGGCCCGCGCTCTTCGCGCCCGGCGCGCGACCGCGCTCCTCGCGCCCGGCGCGCGGCCGCGGAACCGACTCCGGTCGCGCCCGATGGCTCGATCGACGCCCGGTCGTACACTCGCCGCCTGATGGAAGACGAGCGCTGGGAGCAGGGGATGCCGGTCCTCGACCGGCAGGCGGTGGCCACGCGGACCGTCCCGGTCGTCCCGGCCGTCTCGACCCTCCCGCCCAGCCTCCAGGGCCTGCCTCCGCGCTCCGTCCCCGAGACCGACCCGACCCCGCTCCAGAAGCACTATGTCCTGCTGTCGGTGCCCGTCCTGATCCTCGGCGCGATCGCGATCACCGGGCTCGAGATCGGCGTCCCGCTCGGAAGCCCGCTGATCAAGCTCTGCGTCCTGATCGCCGCGCCGCTGCTCGTCATCACGACCGCCGACGCGGTCGTCCGGATCTGGAGGTCCGCCTGGGCGTGGATGCCGGTGGATCGGACGAAGGGCCTGTTCCGGCTGGCATGGGTCGTGGTCAGCGTCGTAGGCCTGGCGGCCCTGATCGCCGCATCGTTCGCGGCCCTGTTCGCATGATCGCCGGCGGCGGCTCGCTCGGCGGCCTGCCTGACGAGGCTGGCGAGCTGCTCGACGCCTACGGCCGCGGGCCGGATGGACGCTCGACCTCGATCCCCTCGGGCGGCGGCGTCCCATCGTGGATGGCGGAGATGCTCAACTACTGCTCGCGCTGCGGCTCGGAGCTCAGCTTCGGCCCGATCGAGGGCGAGGATCGCGACCGGCTCGGCTGCCCGTCGTGCGGCCACATCGCCTACGTCAACCCGCGGCTGGTCGTCACCACGATCCCGGTGACGGACGCCGGCGAGATCGTGCTGCTCCGGCGGGGCATTGACCCCGGCCGTGGCTGGTGGGCCCAGCCCGGCGGCTTCCTCGAGGTCGACGAGACCGTCGGCGAGGCGGCCGTCCGCGAGACCCTCGAGGAAACCGGACTGGTGGTCGAGCCCGGCGAGATCGTCGGCCTCTACTCGCGGCTGGAGGCCGCGGTCGTGGTGCTTGCCTACGAGGCGCGGGTCGTGGGCGGTTCGCCCCGCCTCAATCCCGAGGCCCTCGAGATCCAGGCGTTCGCCCCGGAGGCGATCCCCTGGCCGGGCATCGCCTTCAAGACGTCCTACTGGGCGATCCGCGACTGGCTCCATCGCCGCCGCCCGGACATCCACCCCGCGGACCGCCACTGGGACGAATAGGGCGTCGTCGGCCGGCCTCACTGCCCGGTCCAGCCCGGCGCTGCGTCCGCCCCGCGCTCGTCCGCCCGCGATGCATCCGGCGCTCCAAACAACGGCCGGCGACTCGCCGGATCGTTGATCCGTGCATCCGGAGCCCGGATCGGCGGCGGGGATCTCCAGATGGGGCGCCGGGCGCACGGTGCGGCGGTCGACGTCCTACCCGGCCATTGTTTGGCGCACCCGGTGCGCCGGTTCGGGTCATAAGTCCGAGTGAAGCCCGGCCGAGCATCATCGCCAAGATGGCGACGCGAACAGGTTCGGTGGACCGGGCCGTCCGACGAATCGACGGGGACATCTCGCGAGCGCGTTCGGACATCGACGCGGCACGGCGATCGGTCGGCCTCAGCCACTCCGTGATTGGCGATGTCTGTCGGGTGGACCGTTCGACGGCGGCCCGGACGGCGTCCGGTCGGATCCGCGAGCCGAACCTGCGGTTGTTGGCCGGCATGGCGGCTGCCGTCGGGCTCGAGCTGCGACTCCGGGCCTATCCGGCTGGTGATGCGATCCGGGATCGTGGCCAGCAGCGCCTGATCGACCGTCTGCGGGCGAGACTGCCGGAGGACACTCGCTGGAGCACGGAGGTGCCGCTCCCGATCGAGGGCGACGGGCGCGCCTGGGATGCCGTCATCCACGGGACTGGCTGGAGCGTCGCGGTCGAGGCCGAAACCGTGCTCGATGACCTCCAGGCAACGGAACGGCGCCTGAGCCTGAAGGTCCGCGATGGCGGGATCGAGCGCGTGATCCTGCTCATTGCCGACGCGCTGCGGAACCGTCGGGCGCTGGACGCCGCCTCTGGCGCATTCGCTTCGTTCAGTCGTGATGGTTGGCGCATCCTGGCCGCTCTCGCGGGCGGCCGGCCGCCCGACCGGAACGGGATCGTGATCCTGTGAGGGTCCGGCTCAGCGCAGGTACGGGCTGGCGACTGCGCGGGGCCAGTCGGATCGCCGCGGCGGTGTCGCCAGGGCGAATACCGAATCGTCGATCGTGAAGCGGTTGACGCCGCGCTGGACGGCGAGGAGGACGGCGTCGTCGATCGTGAAGCGGTCGACGCGGTCCGCCAGCCTGGGCCGCCACTCGGACGGGATCAGGGTCTGGCCGATCTCGCCATCGACGGCGTGTGCCGCCGCGAGCGGATCGGAGACCGGCGACGCGACGACTGCCGCCGGCGCGTCCACGTTCGCCGATGCGACCGCGACCGCCCGAGCGACCGTGGCAGGCGACGGTGTCGGCACATCCTCGCCATGACCGCCGAGCACTCCCGCCCCGATCACGACCGCCAGCAGCGCCGGCGGCACGAGGAGCGTCAACCGCAGACCGCGGCCGCCCCTTGGGCCGACGCGACCTTCGGCGGCGAACCCCTCAGGAGAGGTCGATGAAGACGTTCTTCGTCTCGGTGTAGAGGTCGAGCGCGCTCATCCCGAGCTCCCGCCCGATCCCCGACATCTTGTAGCCGCCGAACGGCGCCTCCGTGTGGACGGAGCTGTTCGAGTTCACGGAGATCACGCCCGACCGAAGGCCACGCGCCGTCCGCAGCGCCTTCCCGATGTCGCGGCTCCAGATCGAGCCGGACAGGCCGTACGGCGTCGCGTTGGCGAGGCGGAGCGCCTCTTCTTCCGTGTCGAACGGGATGACCGACACCACCGGTCCGAAGATCTCCTCCCGGGCGATCCGCATGTCGTTCGACACGCCATCGAAGACCGTCGGCATCAGGTACGCGCCGCCGGCCAGGGCCGGATCGTCCGGGGCCGAGCCGCCGACGACGATCGTCGCGCCCTCGCGCTGGCCGATCTCGATGTAGTCCGCGACCCGCTCCCGCTGCTTGAAGCTGACGAGCGTGCCGACCTCGGTCGACTCGTCCGCCGGATCGCCGACCTTGACGTTGCGCGTCGCCTCGGCGAACAGCTCGAGGACGCGGTCGTGAGCCGACCGCTCGACGAGAATTCGTGACCTCGCGCAGCAGTCCTGGCCGCAATTGTCGAAGACCGAGTACGGCGACTCGCGGCCGAACTTCTCGAGATCCGCGTCGGCGAAGACGATGTTGGGGCTCTTGCCGCCCAGCTCCAGGCTGATCTTCTTCACGTTCCCGGAGGCCAGCCGCATGATCTCCTGGCCCGTCGTCGTCTCGCCGGTGAACGCGATCTTCCCGACCTCGGGGTGGGCGGCAAGGGCGGCTCCGGCCGTGCCGCCCGGGCCGGTGATCACGTTGAGGACGCCCGCGGGGATGCCCGCCTCGAGCGCCAGCTCGCCCAGCCGGATCGCCGTCAACGGGGAGTAGGAGGCCGGCTTGAGGATCGCCGTGTTCCCGGCGGCCAGCGCCGGCGCGACCTTCCACGAGGCCATCAGCAGCGGGAAGTTCCAAGGCACGATCAGCCCGACCACGCCGATCGGCTCGCGAAGCGTCAGGTCCAGGCCCGGCTTCGAGACCGGGATCGTCTGGCCGAACACCTTGTTCGCGGCGCCGGCGTAGTAGTCGAACACGAGGCTCGCGCCGATCACCTCGCCGCGGGCACCGGTGATCGGCTTGCCGACGTTCCGGCTCTCCAGCCAGGCGAGCTCGTCGCTGTGCTTCTTGATCAGGTCGGCGAGCTTCGACAGCGAGCGGCCGCGCTTGCCGGCTGCCCAGTTCGCCCAGCCCTTGCGGTCGTCGAACGCGGCGCGTGCCGTCGCGACGGCCCGGTCGACGTCTTCCTTGCCGCCGAGGGGGGCCGTCCCGATGGTCGACCCGTTGGCGGGGTTGACCAGGTCGAAGGTCTTGCCCTCGGCCGCGTCGACGGACTCGCCGCCGATGACCATTCGGGCGGTCAACGGGGTCTCGGTGGCGGCGCTATCCGACGCGCGCTGCTCGGTGGTCATGGTCGGAAGGTCCTCGTGCGGGCAGGCGGGCGGCGGGCAGCCGCTGTTCGTGGCCTGATGGTACGCCGCGACCGGCGGTCAGCCCGCGACGGCGCCTCGCGCGGCGTGCTCAGCCCTCCGCGGCGGCACCCTCGACGAAGCGCTCCGCGGCGGCCATCGCGGCCCCGACGATCCCGGCGTCGTTGCGGAGGGTCGCCGGCACGACCCGCGGCCGGACGGTCAGGCGGGGGATGAACTTGTCGGCGTTCTTGCTGACGCCACCGCCGAGGATGATCAGGTTCGGCCAGAAGAGGCGGTCGATCGCATGGAGGTGCTCGTCGAGATCGGTCGCCCAGGCCTTCCACGACAGCCCGCGCCGGGTCCGGGCGACGGCAGCCGAGCGCCGTTCCGCGTCGCGGCCGCGGATCTCCATGTGGCCGAGCTCCGTGTTCGGGACGAGGACGCCGTCGTTGAACATGCCGGATCCCAGCCCGGTGCCGAGCGTGAGCACGAATACGACGCCTCTCTCGCCCGAGCCCGCCCCGAACCGCATCTCGGCGAGTCCCGCCGCATCGGCGTCGTTGATGATCTCGACCGTCCCGGCGAAGGCCTGCCGCAGCCGGGAGCGGAGATCGAACTCGACCCAGCCCTCGTCGATGTTCGCGGCCGTCATCGTGACCCCGTCGAGGATCACCGACGGCATGCCGACGCCGACCGGGAGCCGGACGGTCTTGTTGCGGCCGCTGATCAGGCCGGTCTCGCGAACGGCGCGGACGACGGTCCGGATGATGATCGGCACGACGACGTCCGGCGTCGACGGCTGGGGCGTCGCGACGCGCAGGCGCGGCCCGACGAGCACGCCGCGGGTCACGTCGACGACGCCGACCTTGATCCCGCTGCCGCCGACGTCGACCCCGACAGCCAGCGACCGCGAATCCGGTGCGGTCGGATCGGGCGAGGTCGGATCGGCCGGCTGTTCCACCTTCGCCTCAGAAGTAGTTGATCGTGATGCCGCCGTCGATGACGAGGTTCGATCCGTTCGTCCAGCGACTCTCGTCGGAGGCGAGATAGATGGCGACGTGGACGATCTCCTCGGGCTTGCCGAACCGGCCGGTCGGGTTGCGGGCGAGGCGGATCCGCTTGGCCTCCTCGTCCTTGACGAGCCAGTCCATCAGGAGCGGCGTCTCGATCGGGCCAGGCGAGATCGAGTTCGACCGAACGCCGTGCGGCGCGAACTGGACGGCGAGGCTCTTCGTCAGCGCGAGGACGGCACCCTTCGACGCGGTGTAGGCGTCCTGGGGGACCGAGCAGCCGAGGATCGCCACAAACGAGGCGACGTTGATGATCGAGCCCGATCCCTGGTCGACCATCCTCGGGATCGCGTACTTGCAGCCGAGATAGACCCCGCGGACGTTGACCGCCATGACCTTGTCCCAGGTCGCGACGTCCGTGTCGACCACCGAATGGTCGGCCGCTGGCATGATCCCGGCGTTGTTGTACAGGGCGTCGACGCGGCCGAACGTCGCCACGGCGTGGTCGACCATGCGCTTCGCCTGGTCGTCCTGGGAGACGTCGGCGGCGATGGCCGTGGCCTGGCCGCCGGCCGCCGTGACCTCAGCTGCCGCCGACTCGGCCATCTCCTCCGTGACATCGACGCAGACGACCTTCGCGCCCTCCGCGGCGAACATCGTCGCGGCCTTGCGTCCCATCCCGCCACCGGCGCCGGTGATGATCGTGACCTTGTCGACGAGTCGCACGGCTGGACGGCCTCCCTCGGGCTCGGGCGCGTCCGGCGGTGCGGGCCGGGCGGCGGGTTGGACCGCGGCGATCGCGGTGCGACGATGGTACTCGCGGCCGTGGGCGTTCGCGGTCGGTCGGCGGCGCACATTCGCGGAGGAACCGGACGGGATGACGACACCAGCCGAGCTGTTCGCGGTGATCGACGCGGGCGACGCCGAGGCGGTCGCGGGCCTGCTGGCCGCGAATCCGACGCTGGCCACGGCGCGCGATCCGGACCTCGTCAGCGCCGTGATGCACGCGCTCTACCGCGGCCATCCCCGGATCGCCGAGCTGCTCGCCGAGTCGCTGCCGGAGCTGGACCTCTTCGAGGCCGCCGCGCTGTCCCGTCCGGCCCGCGTCCGGGCGCTGCTGACGATGGACGCGGCGCTCGCCCGGGCCGTCACGGCGGACGGGTTCACGGCGCTGCACTACCCGGCGTTCTTCGGGGGCGCGGCCGCGGCCGAGGTCGCGGAGCTGCTCCTCGGCGCCGGCGCGGACGTGAACGCCCGGTCCACGAACGACCTCGATGTGCTGCCGCTCCACTCCGCCTGCGCCGGCAACCACGACGAGGTGGTCGCGGTCCTGATCGCCGCCGGTGCGGACGTGAACGCTCGTCAGTCGGGCGGCTACACGCCGCTCCACGGTGCAGCCCAGAACGGGGCCGAGGTGACGGTGGACCGGCTGCTCGTCGCGGGCGCCGACCGAGGCACCCGGAACGATGCCGGCGAGACGGCCGCCGACGTGGCTGCCGCGGCCGGCCACGTGGACCTCGCCGCCCGCCTGCGCTGAGCGGCTCAGCCCCCGGTTCGCCGCTCCTCGCGTTCCGCGAGCAGCGCCGCGCTGACGTCGTCGAAACCTGACGCGATGGCGTCGACGCGCGGCCCGGGCTCGACCACCGAACCGCCGCGGGCATCCGCCTCCAGGGCGCGACACAGCTCGCCGAGCTGCAGCGCCCCGACATTGAGGCTGCTCGACTTCAGGGAGTGCGCGGCCCGGAGGAGGTCGTCGGTCGCGCCGTCGCCGGCGGAGGCCGCGGTCCGCAGGCGATCGATGAGCGTGACCCCTTCTTCCAGGTACGTGTCCACGAGGTCGTCGACGAACTCGACGTCGCCGCCGGTCATCTCCAGGAGGTTGGCGAACGCGGCGGCGTCGATTGCGGGGCCGGAACCTCCGCCGGCCTCCGGACCCCCGCTCACGATGCCTCCGCCGCCGCCGCAGCGGCGGCCTCGCCGGCGGTCACCCGGTAGGCCGCCATCGGCCGGCTGAACCCCTTCAGCTGGCGCTCCCCGGCATCCTCGGCCGGGACGGCTCCGTCGAGCGCCCCGAACGTCCGCTGGGAGATCAGGATCTCGCCGGCCTTGGCCTCGCTGCTGAGGCGCGATGCGAGGATGATCGCGTTGCCGATGCCGCCGTAGTCGTAGCGGCCCTCGAAGCCGATCCGGCCCATCGTCGCGTAGCCGGTCGCGATCCCCATGCCCACCTGCAGGACGTGGCCGCGTCGGCGCCACTCCTCGCTGATCGCGACGAAGGTCTCCCGGATCGCCACCGCCATCCTCACGGCCCGGGCCGCGTGGTCGTCCTGGAGCTCGGGGTCGTTGAAGAACACCATCAGCCCGTCGCCGGCGAAGTGCTCGAGCGTGCCCTCGTGCTCGACGACCAGCGCCCCGACGCTCGCGTGGTAGCGCCGGACGAATCCGAGCACCTCCTCCGGCTCGGCCGTCTCGGAGAAGGTCGTGAAGTTCCGGAGGTCACAGAACATCGCGGTGATCTCACGCCGGTGCCCGGCGAGGAGCGCCTCGCCCTCCGGGCTCGATACGAGCAGCGCGACCTGGGGCGACAGGAACCGGGCGAGCTGTCCGCGCTGGCGCTCGATCGTCGCGAGGAGCCGGGCGTTGGCGATCCCGATCGCCGCCTGCTCGGCGAAGCCGAATGCGAGGGCGGTCTCGGCGTCCGAGAAGGGCCGGACCTCGTTCCGGGTCAGCGCGAGGACGCCGGTGATCGCCCCGTCCTGCTCGATCGGCACACCAACCAGGGATCGATAGCCGCTGCCCTCCTGGCCGGGTGTGGCCTGATACTCCCGGTCGGCGAGGACGTCCTCGACCCGGATCGGCTCCCCGATCAGGGCCACCCGACCGACGACGCTGTCGCGGCCGGGCTTGATCGGATGCTCGCGCTCCCACGCATCGAGCTCCGGGGTCCCGCCGGCCGATGCGGCCACGCGGAAGGCGCCGTCGTCCAGCGTGTAGGCGACGCCGTAATCGGCCCGGCACAGCCGGAGGGCGGCGCGAACGACGGCGTCGAGCACGACCTGGAGGTCGAACGCGGAGCGGCTCATGATCGCGAGCACGTCGTTCGTGGCGGACTGTCGCTCGACGGCCTCGCGCTCGGCGTCGTGGAGGCGCTTCCGGGCCAGCGAGGACGCGATCCGGGCCTGGAGGATCGCCGGGTCGACGGTCTTGGGGAGGTAGTCCGCGGCACCCATCTCGAGACAGCGGACAACGCTGTCGAGCTCGTCGACGCCGGAGATGACGATGACCGGCAGGTGGCGGAGAGCCGGGTCGCGGGCCAGCGCCGCGAGCGTCTCGTAGCCGTCCATCACCGGCATCACGATGTCGAGGAGGATGACGTCGATCGGCGGCGCGGCCGGGTCGCGGAGCCGGTCCAGCGCCTGCTGCCCGTCCTCCGCCTCGACCGTCTCGTGACCGATCCCGCGCAGCAGGCGTGCCAGTAGCTGGCGATTGAACGCGGTGTCGTCGACGACGAGGATCCGCCCCGGCTGGGCGATTCCGTCGCCGGCGGGTGGGGTCATGCAGTGCCTCCGGTGGGGATCGGTCGGGCCTTCGCGATCGCTCTCTCGAGCTCCTCAGGGCGGATCGGCTTGCTGACGTAGTCGTCCATCCCGGCGGCGAGGCACGCCTCGCGGTCGCCGGCCATGGCGTTGGCGGTGAGCCCGATGATCCGGATGGGTCGGTCCGGCCACCGGGCGCGGATCCGGCGGGTGGCCTCCAGGCCGTCCAGCTCCGGCATCTGGACGTCCATCAGCACGACGTCGTACGCACCCGTCTCGACGGCGTCGACCGCGGCCTGGCCGTCGCCCACGACATCGGCCGCGAACCCCATGCGCTCGAGCAGCCGGATCGCCAGCTTCTGGTTCACCGCGTTGTCCTCGGCGAGGAGGATCCGGAGGGCGGTGGAGCGGTCTCCGGCCGCGGCCGGGCCGGTGCCGCCGGCGTCCCGGGCCTGCCCGGTGGCCGGCTCGTCCGTGGCCGGCTCGTCCGTGCTCGCCTCGTCCCGCGAACCGGCGAGCGCGTCCGCGAGCGCGTCGTGGAGGGCGGACGGCTTCACGGGCTTGATCAGCATCGTGGTGATGTTCGCGGCCGTCCGCGCGTGCTGGCCGATCGACGACAGGATGACGACCGGGATCGGGTGCTCCGGCTGGAGGGCACGGAGCGCCTCGGCCAGCTCCACGCCGTCGAGGTCTGGCATCAGCAGGTCGAGGACGGCGGCATCGAACTCCTTCCCGCCGCGGACCCATTCGAGGGCCTCCCGGGGCGACGCCGTCGCCTCGCCGTCGACCCCCCAGCGCTCGAGGAAGCTGGTGATGATCCGGCGGTTCGTCGCGTTGTCGTCGACGACGAGGATCCGGCAGCCGCGAATGCTCCGCTCCGGTGCCGGCGGCGGGGCGTCCGGCAGGCGCGTCGCCCGGGCCGGCAGGCGGAGGCAGAACGTGCTCCCCTCGCCGGCGACGCCGGTGCTCGTCGCGGTCAGCGTGCCGCCCATCGACTCGGCGAGGCGGCGGCTGATCGCGAGGCCGAGGCCCGTGCCGCCGTACCGCCGCGAGATCGACGCGTCGACCTGGCTGAAGGACTGGAAGAGGAGGCTCATCCGCTCGGGCGGGATGCCGATGCCGGTGTCCTTCACATCGACGTCGATCGTCCACGGGCCGCCGGCCGCCGGCGGCTCCGTCGCCTCGACCGACAGGACGACCTCGCCCTGCTCGGTGAACTTGATCGCGTTCGACAGGAGGTTGAGCACGATCTGGCGGAGGCGACCCGCGTCGCCGACGATCGCCTCCGGCAGGCCGTCACCCATCGCGTAGACGAGCTCGACACCCTTCTTCGCGGCAATCGGCGCGATGACATCCAGAGCGCCCTCGACCGACACGCGAAGAGAGAACGGCTCGGCCGCCAGGTCGACCTTGCCCGCCTCGATCTTCGAGAAGTCGAGGATGTCGTTGATGATCGTGAGGAGGGCGTCGCCGGACGTCCGGATCGTCTCGGCGAAGTCGCGCTGCTCGGCGTCCAGCTCCGTTTCCAGGAGCAGGCCGCTCATCCCGATGACCGCGTTCATCGGCGTCCGGATCTCGTGGCTCATCGCGGC
>DATBPR010000234.1:0-5313 GCA_036561285.1 Candidatus Limnocylindrales bacterium
GAGCGCCTCGGCGGACTGCGACAGGCCCACCGCGAGCATGATCCAGCCGATCGGGTTCCCGGGCCGGCGCGACGCGATCAGCCAGCCGACGATCGGGTAGGTGGCGCTCAACACGAGCCCGAAGACGCCGTTCACCCCGTAATCCGTCAACGACCGGCCCGCCGCGTTCTGGACCAGGAGGGTCACGGTCGCGACGAGCGCGGCAAGCGAGATGCCGGCAAGGATGGCCGCGAGACGCCGGGTCACAACCACGCCTATCGCTCGCCTGCTCGGAGCCAGATTCCGACTCGCGATGCCGAGATCGTCCCTGCCACCGTGGACTGGAGATCGGCCACGAGGGAGGGCAGGTCCACCTGGTCCCGGAGACGCTCCGAGAAGGCGGCAGTCGTCCGCCGTGCGTCATAGCGCGCCCGGTCGAAGCGGCGGTCAACCACGCGCTGGACACGACGGCGGAGGGGCGTGAACAGCGTTGCGACGGCCAACGTTGATGCCGCGACGATGGCCGGGTTCCCGCTTGCGAGCGAGCTGAATACGGTCGTGAGCGCGAGGTTGATGCCCAGGTAGACCAGGATCAGGCCACCGGTCACGAGCGCGTAGGCGATCGTCCTGGAGACGAGCCGGTCCAGGTCGTACAGCCGGTAGCGGAGGATGGCCACGCCGATGGCGAGCGGCATCAGTCCGAGCCCGGCGAACATCAGGACCCACGCCTCGTCCCATGGTGCGGCGATGCCGAGCACCAGCCCGGCAATCATGAGCAGCCCGGCATACCCGAACCACCGAAGCTGCTGACGCTCGACGACACCAGCCTGACGAAAGCGCCAGACGACGGACGCCAGCGCGAGCACGAGCGCGACGCACAGGCAGGCCAGCGAACCAATCTGGATGATGCCGTTCCTGGCGCCTGGCAAGTCGACGCCGATCGGGTTCTCGATCCCGCCGGACATCGGCCCAGGCGTCACGGCGATGGACGCCGTGAACAGCACGGTTGCGACGGTGCCCAACCAGGCCACCGGGAGCCATCGCCGCGATGCCAGTCGGCCGTTCGGAAACAGGAGCGGGATGACGACCCCGACGACCCCGACGACCGGACCGAAACCCACGTTGGCGAGCACGGCGATCGGCACGGTCGCCGGCAGGCACCCACCGCACGAGACGGCGCTATGGGTCGCATAGGCAGTGCCGGCGGTCGCCCACCCGAGCACGGCGCCGCTCCCCCAGAGGAGCCAGCCGACGCGGTTGTCGGGCAGGTGGGTGACCACGATGGCGCCGACCACACCGAAGGACACCACGACCTCGCCGATGATCAGCACGACGATCAGATCGGCCGGATTCGCGACCTGGCTGACGATGATCGACAGGACGCCCGAGAGCGCCACGAGCCAGACGGCGACGGCTCGCCAGCCGGTCATCCGGATCCGGGTCCGCGCGATCGACATCTCCCTCAACGGGCCTCGCCACGCGTGGGCACATCGAATCGGTCCGAGGCGCGGTCGCTGAGGATCAACGGGCTCTGGGACGCGGTCATGGCACCGCACATTGGGGCGACGTCGTCCGGAGAACGTTACGGGATCGCGGACCAGAGCGGTACCGTTACGCGATGCCCGTGTCGACGACGCCCGAGGACCGTCTCCGAATCCGTGTCCTCGGGCCGGTCGAGGTCCGGATCGCCGACGCGCCGGTCGTGGTCGACACGCGCAAGGCCATCGCGATCCTCCTGCTGCTCGCGGTCGAGCGGCGGCCGTTCACGCGCGACGAGCTCGCCGCGATCCTGTGGCCCGAATCGGACGACGAATCGGCGCGCGGGGCGCTGCGGCGAACGCTGTCCGTGCTGCGGGCCGCCCTGGGCGGACGCTGGGTCCGAGTGGACCGCTCGACGGTCTCCCTCGATCTCGAGGCCACCGAGATCGACCTCGCGACGGTCGAGGCCGCGGCCTCCTCGGACCTGCCGGGCGACCTGCGCGCCGCGGCCGCCCTCGCCCGGGGCGCCTTCCTCGCGGGGTTCTCGCTCCGGGACAGCCCGGAGTTCGACGACTGGCGTGCGGCCCGGGCCGTCGCCGTGGAGCGGACGATCGCGGCGGTCCTCGAACGGCTGTCGTCCGCGGCTGCGGCGAGCGGGGACCTTCGCGGGGCAATCACGGCCGCCTCGCGACGGCTGGACCTGAACCCGCTCGACGAGGAGGCGCGGCGCCAGATGATGGCGCTCCTCGCGCGCTCGGGCGATCGCACGGGCGCCATCCGCGAGTATCGGGCCGGCGTCGCGGTCCTCGAACGCGAGCTGGGCGTGTCGCCGCTCGCGGAGACCACGGACCTGTATGAGGCCATCCGGGACGGCCGCTTCGCGATGCCGGGGACCGACGCCGCTTCAGCGGATCACGCGGCCGGAAACGGGGCCTTAGTCTTCTCGTCGACCCCGAACCCCGCGCCGGTCCCGGGTCCTGTGGGATCGCCGGGGCAGATCCCGCGGCTGCCACTCGTCGGGCGAGATCAGGAGCTGGCCGGCCTCGCATCCGCTCACGATTCATCCGCGAGCCACGGCCGGGTCGCCGTGCTGGCCGGGGAGGCCGGGATCGGGAAGTCGCGGCTCGCCGAAACGCTCGCCAAGAACGTGACCAAGGCCGGTGGCCGGATCCTCGTGGCGCGGGCCTTTCCGGCCGAAGGAGTGATCGCCTACGGGCCGATCGTCGAGCTTCTTCGATCCGGCATTGCTCGCCCGGACGCGGCGTCGGCCCTGGCAGGCGTCGAGCCGGCCGCGCTGCGGGAGATCGAACGGCTGGTCCCGCTTCCCGCCGGGCTGTCCCGGGGATCGGGCGGGGGATCGCCCGGTCCCTGGCTGGCGGACCAGCCCGCCGCGAGGGCGCGGCTGCTCGACGCCCTCGCGACCACGATCGGTGCCTTCGTCGCCGGCCCTGTTCCGGGCCTCATCGTGGTCGAGGACGTCCAATGGGCGGACGATGCGTCCCGCGAAGCCCTGCTCTTCCTCGCCCGGCGCCTCGGCGATCGACCGCTGCTCCTGCTCCTGAGCTGGAGACCGGAGGACCTCGACGACGGCGGCGAACGGTTCGCCGCCGCGATCGAGCGAGTGCCGGACGCCACGGTCGTCACGCTGGGACGGCTCGGACCCGGCGAGATCGCTCGACTCGCCGAAGCCGCGGAACGCCTCGGCCTCAGGTCGTATCCGGTTCCCGAGCTCATCGACGAGTCCGAGGGCTTGCCGCTGTACGTCGTCGAGGCCCTCACGGTGGGCCCGGCAGGAGCGGCGAGTGGGCCGCCGCGGGGCGTGAGGGCCCTGTTGCGGGAACGTCTGGGCAATGTCTCGGCGACGGCCGGCCAGTTGCTTGCCGCCGCGGCGGTCATCGGCCGGGCGTTCGACTTCTCGACGGTGCGCATGGTCAGCGGACGCTCCGAGGACGAGGTGATCACCGCGCTCGAGGAGCTGGTGCGGCGAGGCCTCGTCCGCGAGGTCGGCGGCGCCGCCCCGGGCACCGCCTTCGATTTCGGACATGCCAGACTGCGAGACGCCGCCTACGAGGCGACGAGCCTCGCTCGACGGCGGCTCCTGCATCGCCGCGTGGCCGATGTCCTGCGGGCGGCCCCGGAGGGACGCGACGACCCCGGCCGCCTCGCCCAGATCGGGGCCCACGAGCGCGCCGCGGGCCGCGACCGGGAGGCGGCCGAGGCCTTCCGGCAGGCCGGCGCACGGGCACGGGCGGTCTATGCCAATCGAGAGGCTCTCGACCACCTCGCGACGGCGCTCGCCCTCGGACACCCGGACGTGGCGGCCATCGAGACGACGATCGGCGAGCTGCGCACGATCCTCGGCGACTACCTCGGTGCGATCACGGCCCTCGAGTCTGCCGCCGCCGTCTCTGCGGAGGAGGATCTCCCGGCGATCGAGCTGCGCCTGGGGCGGGTGCACGCCCGGCGCGGCGACACGGCGACGGCAGCAAGTCATCTCGACGGCGCGCTCGACCAGATGGACCGGCTCGGGCCGTCGGCGGACGCGCGGCTGCTTGGGGCAATCGTCGTCGAACGGAGCGTCGTTGCCGTCCGATCCGGGGACCTCCCTCTGGCGGACTCACTCGCGAACCGGGCCCTCGAGGTGGGCACGGCCGACGGCGACCCACGGGCGACCGGCGCTGCGCTTCGGCTGGTCGGGCTCGTCGCGAGAGCGAGGGGCGACCTGGGCGCGGCCCGGGCGGCCTTGACCGAAAGCCTCGCATTGGCCGCCGACGACCCGGACCCGGTTCCCGCGACGGCGGCACGCAACGCGCTCGCGCTCGTCGAAGCGGCGGCCGGCGACCGCGAGACCGCGATTCGGCTCCTGGAGGAGGCGCTGGTCATCTGTCAGCGGACCGGCGAGCTGCACCTCGAGGCCGCGATCGAGAACAACCTCGCCGATCAGCTCCACGCCGCCGGACGCGTAGAAGAGGCGATGGCCCACCTCAAGCGGGCCGTGACCCTCTTCGCCGACATCGGCGGCCGCCCCGGCGAGCTCGAACCCGAGATCTGGAAGCTGGTGACCTGGTGAGACCGGCGCAACTCCGTCCGTTGCGGCGCGCGACCTAGGTGCGGCGGAGGAACGCGGAGACGCCCGCGCCGACGACGATCACCAGACCCAGGATGGCCAGGATGATGACGGCCGGCGAGCGGTAGTCGTCCTCGGTCGAGACCGCCGGCAGCGGCGTGTTCACGACGAACACCGCCGTCATCCCGCCGCCTGCAGGATCGGCGAAGCAGGTCAGGGTGCCGGCGTCGAAGCAGCTCTGGGCGCTGGTGCCGCCGGACGGCCGGTACGGGACCGCTGCCGCAAGCGTGTAGCCGGGAGGCGCGGTGGTCTCGATCACCCAGTAGCTCCCGGGCGGCAGGTTGCGCAGGGTGGCGATGCCGCTCGGGTCGGAGATCTGGAAGAGGACCGGCCCGTCCAGGTTCCGCTCGAAGATTCCGTTGCCGTTGTCCGGCGCGACGGCGTAGGTGGCGCCGCCGATCAGCAGGTCGTCCGCCCGGTCGGCGGTGCCGCGATTGTCGACGGTGACGATCGAGAGGCGGACCGGCAGGGCCGACGGGCTCGCGCTCGGCGAGGGCGACGGGCTGGCGGAAGGCGAGGGGCTCGCCGACGGGGACGGTGATGCGCTGGGCGAGGGCGATGCCGGCGGGGAGGCCGAGGGCGAGGCGCTCGGGCTCGGGCTCGGTGACGGGCTCGGACTCGGTGACGGCGATGGACTCTGGCTCGGCGGGCTCGGCGTGGGGCTCGGCGTGGGGCTCGGCGTCGGCGACGGGGTGGGACTCGGGGTCGGGCTGGGTGTCGGCGATGGC
>DATBPR010000235.1:0-2234 GCA_036561285.1 Candidatus Limnocylindrales bacterium
GGCGAAGTCGACGATGCGCGCCTCGCCCACCACGTGACTGCGTCAACCGGGCCCCGGCGAGAAAAGGAACGCCCCGGGGGCGCGGTCCCGGGGCGTCGAGATTTGCACTTGGTACCGCATACCGGATTCGAACCGGTGGTCTCCGCCTTGAGAGGGCGGTGTCCTGGGCCTCTAGACGAATGCGGCGCCGGGGGGTCGCGAGGGACGGTCGCGACCGGACCGGGATGATACCAACGGACCCCGGACCTCGCCAAGCCCGGCGTCGGGATCGTCCGGGCCGGACGCCGCCGGCCGCGGGTCAGAGGCGATGCACCTCGAGGAACCCGCGGATCGCCTCCGCCACCTGCTGGTGGCTCTGCTCCCCGACGACAAGGCCGTAGTGGGAGTGCGCCCCGAACGGCTCGTACTCTGCGCCGAGCCACTGGGCGAGGCGCTCCGTATCCGGTTCCGGGACCTGCCGGTCGAGTCCGCCGCCGACCACGAGCCGCGGGATCTCGGCAAAGGGTCGGGGATCGACCGACACGCCGGTCAGGACCGTCCGCATCGCCCGGCCGCTCTCGTGGGGCTTCTGCCCGAGCAAGTGCTGGATCCGGAGCACGTCGGCGAGGGTCAGGTCGCGATGGTCGCGCTGAAGCTTCTCGGGGAGCGTGGCCCAGCCGATCCGGCCGCGGCCGTAGATGTCGGGCACCTCGCGGAGTTCGTGCGCCTGGGCCTTCGGCCGCAGCTCGGCGGGCAGCTCCGGCGCGACCAGGACGAGCCCGCCGATCGGCGCCTGCTCCGCAGCCTTCAGGGCCAGCAGCCCGCCCAGCCCGTGACCGATGACCACGGTCGTCGGCCCGAGGCGGTTCACCGCCGCGACCACGTCGTCGACATACGTCGTGAACGTCAGCTCGAGCGGATCGGCCGTGCGGGACCAGTGGTGGTTCTGGAGGTTGAGGGCGTGGCCCTCCCAGCCGCGCGAGGCGAAGAACCCGAGATAGCGCTCCCACAGCCAGGAGCCGGCCAGCTCGCCGTGGACGAACAACAGGGGCTTGCGACGCGATCGGCGTTCAGGCAGCCACGACTCGATGTAGAGGCCCCGGTCGTGGAGCTCGATCTCGTCCTTGCGGACCGGCCGGCCGTTGGCGGACGGGACCTGGGCGCGGACGAGGATCTGGTCGGGTGTCGATTCGGTCATCGGTCGGCGACTCCGGCGGGCGCGCGGCGGAAAGCGGTCATCGGCTGACTCACCATTCGTGCGGGTTGAGGACGAGGCCCGTCAAGGCCTTGGGGTAGAAGTAGGTCGACTTCTGGGGCATGACGCCGCCCTCCTGGGCGACGGACGTGATCGATTCGACCGGGGTGGGCTCGAGCAGGAACGCGGCGTCGGCGCCGTCCGCGGCGAGATCGACCGCCTCCAGGGCCTCCTCGACGGACTTCGTGAAGCCCAGCCGACCGGCCGAGGCGACGGCCTCGCGGTCGATCCCGGCGAGCTGCTCTAGGGCAGCGCCGAGCAGGACGACGTCGAGACCGCGCAGGGCGGGCCCGCCGTCGGGCAGGATCCTCGCGAAGGCCGGACGCCGGGCCGTCAGGATCGCGCCGCCGGTCCGCGTCCAGAGGCCGAACCGGCCGTCGCCGCCGCGCCGGCCCTCGGTCCCGCCGAACGCGTCGCAGAGCTCGGTTCGGTCGGCCGGGCGGACGTCGAACAGCGCGTCCAGGCCGTCCCACAGGGCGCTGACGCCGGCGTCGCCGAGGCCGCGCACGATCCGGTGCGTCGGCAGGACGGTCAGCGGCTCGGCCGTCGTCTCGAGGAACAGCATCAGCAGGTAGTCGAACGCCGGGTCTTCCTCGCACGACCGGCTCATTCGCCGCTCGTCGCGGTAGCGGAGGGCCGTCTCGTAGCGATGGTGGCCGTCGGCGATCGTCACCGCCTCGGCGGAGGCGATCGCGATGAGCTCTGCCACCGGCTCTGCGGCCGGGCCGTCCGCCTCGACGACCCAGAGCCGGTGGCGAACGCCGTCGTCGTCGACGGCGTCCACGACCGGGACGCCGGCGGACAGCGTCGCGAGGATCGCGCTGGCCCGGCCCGATCGATCGGCATAGAGGCCGACGACCGGGCTGGTGTTGACCCCGGTCGCCCGAAGGAGGCGGTAGCGGTCCTCGCGCGCGGCAGCGAGCGTCCGCTCGTGCGGCAGGACGCCCGACCCGGGCTCGAGCGGCTCGAGTCGGAGCCGGGCGAAGAATCCGCGCTGCGT
>DATBPR010000236.1:0-3602 GCA_036561285.1 Candidatus Limnocylindrales bacterium
CCCTCAGGCATGGCCGCATCGTGCCACGCTGGGGCGCCCGGCCGGGGTCAGACGGGCAGCGCCTCGTCGTCGGGCGAACGCAGTCGCTCGTCGGGGTTCGCGCCCTCCTGGCCCGCCGGACGGCGATCGAGGAACTCGATCCGGCTCCGCGGCGACCAGTCACGCCAGCCGCGCGACGCCGGATGTGGTCGGGATCCGGTTCGCGGCGACCACTCCGCGGGCTCGTCCTGCGTGATGCGTCGGTCGTCCATGTCGACCTCCGTGGTTGGTCTTGCCAGGGCGCCCGGCCGACCCGAAGGCCATCCAGGCACTGATCGCCCCCGAGCTTGGCCGAGCCCCCTGACTGCGGCCAGCGTCACGGATGGTGGCTCGCGGGAGCGCGGCGCGCGGCCGCCGGGACGTTACGGTCCCGTTGCGGGTCGGCGGCGGGACGCGTGGCGGATCAGTGGCGGACGGTCAGCCGCACGGCCATGGTGTCGCCCACGGCGAGCCCCTCGGCCCTGCGCACGGCGTCCTTCACCGGCACGACGTAGCGTCCGTCCTTGGGGAAGAGCGCCGTGTCCCACTGGCTCGTGCCGACGTGGACGCTGGCCGGGATCATGCCCCACCCGTAGCTCACGAGGGCCGCCATGGCCCGCAGGCCGATGCTCGCCTCCTCGGGGACGGTGACGAAGTGGAACGGCGCCGGCCCGCGCCAGTACCACAGCTCGCCGCTGAATTCCAGTTCCAAGGTCCGGCTCCTCCCGGTCTCCGACGCGCGGCCCGGCAAGGTCGCGGCTCGAGAACCATAGTCTCCGGGCCGCTCGAGGCCGCCCCCGTTTGCCGCTAGGGAGTCGATAGCTCGGACAGGGGGACGCGAAGGATCGCGTTCGTGAAATTGCCGATCCAGAGGTCTCCGCCCGCTATGGCGGATCCGCCGATGTCGACGAGCGCGTCGAGCGGCAGCTCGCGGTCGATGAGGTTCGTGGCCGGGTCGATCCGCACGAGCTCGTGGATGTAGCCGTCTCCCCCGATCGGCACCCACACCGCCCCGTCGATGATGACCGGGTCCGCGGCGAAACCTCGGAGGTTGACCGTTGCTACGACGGTGTTCGTCGCCGGATCGATCCTGATGACGGCGGTGGTCGCGTGGCAGCCTGTGACCCAGACGGCGGAAGGGGTCGCCGCGAGCCCGCCGCAAGCGGAGAAATGCTCACCGACCGGGATGTGGGCCACGACGGCCCCGGTCGCCGGGTCCATCCGGATGACCTCATCGAGGTTCGATTCGTCGACCCAGACGCTTCCGGCGCCTTCCGCGAGCTGCTGTGGGCCGTCGACGCCGATCTTGCCCACGACCACGGTCCCGATGGGTTTGTCGGTCTTCGGGTCGATCCTCGTGACGCTCCCCTCGTGGTGATTGGTCACCCAGATCGCGCCGCTCACGGGGAGGACGCCCGTGGCCGCGCCCGTCGCGATCCGATCGATGACCTTCCCCGTCGCGGGATCGATCTTGAGCACCTGGCTCCCGTCGAAGTCGGCGACCCAGATGGCCGTCGGTGTGGCAGCGAGGTCGTCGAGTTCTTCCGTCGACACGCCGAGCATGGTGACCTTGTTCGTGGCCACGTCGATCCGCGCGACGTCGGTGCCCGCGATCGCCCACACGGTCGAGCCCTCGACCGCCAGCTCGCTCGGCGCCGGGATCTGGATGGCCGTCGCGGGGACCGAGGTCGGGCCGACCGATGGCGCGGCGGACGGCGGCTGGGACACCGGTGGGGTGCTCGCCCCCGCGCAACCGCCGCTGACGGTCGCCACCATCAGGGCGATCGCGATGCGCACGGCGACTCCTCGTCTAGCCTGACCGGTGGCGGGCATCGCTCTCCTCCGCCAGCGGTCGAACCTGTGTCGACGCGCCGAGCTGGCAACCCAGTCGACGGGGACGATGGCGCTCGTACAGACCCCGCCAACTGGCAGATCGGGTCAACGACGCCCGAAGATGCACGAGTACGATGCCGCCGCTGACCCGTTCGGCCCCTGGCAGCGGTCTATGGGGGGATGAGACGCTTCTCGTTCTGGCTTCCAGCGTCACGAGCCGCTCGCTGGGGTGAGTGAGCTCGAGGTGGGTCCGTCCCTCGGCGCCGATGCCCGCACGGTCGCGGCGGCATCGGCAGAGCTCAGCCTCTTCGTGGCCGAGCACTACCCACGTTTGATCCGTCTCGCGGGACTCATCTGCGACCAGCCGGCGGACCGCGAGGACGCCGTGCAGACAGCGCTTGAACGCGCCTGGCGGGCACGAGACTCGCTCCACGAACCAGATCGGCTGAGGGTCTGGCTCGATCGCATCGTCGTCCGGGAAGCGATCCGCCTGACGAGCCGGATGCGTCGGGTGCGGGTCCGCCTGATAGAGCCCCGTCGTGTGGAGGACCCGGCCGTCGGGCAGCCCGAGATCAGGGATCGCAGGTCGAACGAACCGCATGAGATGGTCGCGCTCCGGGCGGCCTTCGACGAGCTGCCGCCATCCCAGCGTGCCGTGGTCGTTCTGCACCTGTACGCCGGCTACTCGGTCCAGGACACGGCCGAACTCGTCGATGCGCGGGTGGAGACCGTCAGGTCTCGCCTGCGTCTCGCGCGCGCCCGCCTGCGCACGCTCCTCGAGTCCGGGGAGTCATGAGCACCGGCATGACGGACGAGCAGCTCGACGCCCGAGTCCGGAGCTTCCTGGCGCTCCGGGCTGAGGAGGTTGCCCAGCAGGCTCCGCGGGAGGCGCTGGTCGCCGCCCACCTGGCCGACCGGATCCATCCCTCGCTGCCCTGGCTCGCAGACCGCTGGTCCCTGCCGTCGGCTGGGCGGCTCGTCGTGGCCTTCGCGCTGCTTCTCCTGGCCCTGCTCTTGCTCGCCTTCGCGGCATCGAGGCCGCGCACCCTTGAACTCGTGAACGGCCCGATCGCGTTCATGGACGGCGCCAACCTCTTCGTCGTCGACCCCGATGGGACCACGGCGCGCGCTGTCGCCTCGGCCCAGCGGACGGACCCAGGAGGCGACTGCTGCAGCGTCGCGTACTCCCGCGACGGGTCGCACCTCCTCATCGCGACCGGTAGCTCGATCGACGTCATGAACGCCGACGGCACCGGCCGGCACGAGGTCATGCGCGGCGGCTCGCTGGGCGGGCCGGTCTGGTCACTGGACGGACGGCGGATCGCCGTCGTGGCGGTGGCCGGAGGGTCCACCCAGCTCTTCGTGGTCGGCATCGACGGCGGCGCGCCGCAGCGGATCACGTATGGGCTGCTCTACGCGACGAGCCCGGCCTGGTCCAGCGACGGCAGCTTGATCGCGTTCGGTGGGGCGCGAAGCTCGATGGGGCAGCAAGCCCTGTTCATCGTCGCGCCAGATGGCACGGGCCTGCGCCAGTTGACGCCTGATCTGCCGGTCGGTTCCACGGTCGCCGACACCGCCCCGACGTGGTCGCCCAACGACCGCTCGATCGCCTTTGACGTGGGCGACAGCGTCGGGACGACGGCCGCGATCGACGTCGTCGCGCCTGATGGGTCCGGGTTCCGCGAGATCCTCCCGGAGGGCATCCAGGGGATGGCCCCGGTGTGGAGTCCCGATGGAGCCTGGATCGCCTT
>DATBPR010000237.1:0-2605 GCA_036561285.1 Candidatus Limnocylindrales bacterium
CGACCAGCGTTCCGACGCTGAACAACGACTTCAGCCATTCCGTCGGCGGCGCCGATCTCTGGACACCCGGGATCGGCGTGACCGGCGACGGCACGGCGATCGCGGTGATGACCGCCTCGGTCGTGGGGTCGTTCGATCCGATGACGATCGCCTCCCGCTGGAGCGCGGTCGACGGCTGGAACACCTTCTACGACATCTACGACCAGAGCGACGGGCCCTACACCGGAACACGCTGGGGCGACTTCGTCGGCGTGGCCGCCGATCCGGCAGCCTCGGACGCCGTCTGGGCGAGCGACGAAACGGCGACCTTCGACGGCGACTGGCGAACCACGGTCTTCCAGTTCACGGCGCCGGCGATCGCGACGGCTCCGATCCAGTCGGTCTTCATCCCGAGCACGCTGCCGTCGTTCAACTCGACGACGCCGCAGAGGGTTCCCGTCAGGGTGTCATGGACGGCGTCGACCGCGGGTGCGACCGGTGCGACGTTCGACGTCGAGGAGAACATCGACGGAGCCGGCTTCGTGCCGCTGTACACGAGAACGGCCGCGACGAGCCTCACGCTCTCGCTTCAGGTCGGCCACGCCTACCAGTTCGCGGTTCGAGCCGTGAACGGCAACTTCGAACCAGGCGCGTTCGTGAACGGCGTGACGTTCACGCCGACGGTCTCCCAGCAGACGACCAATATCGCGTCCGCGAAAGTCGTCTACAGCGGCAGCTGGTCCAGCAGCTCGAGCAGCGTGTTCTCCGGCGGTAGCGTGAAGTACGCATCCGTCGCCGGCCGGAGCGCGACGTTCACGGCGACGGGCGCCCGGGCCATCGCCATCGTCACCGACAAGGCGTCGTCGCGCGGATCCTTCAAGGTCTACGTCGACGGCGTGCTGAAAGGCACGATCTCGACCTACAGCGCGGTTGCCAGGTACCGCCAGAACGTCTACCAGTTCTCCTGGGCGACCGCAGGCACGCACTCGGTGAAGATCGTGGTCTCCGGCACGAAGGGCCATCCGCGCGTCGACCTCGACGCGTTCGTGGTCCTGCGCTGACCCGCCGCTGATCCGCGATCGGATCGACGCCGGCGCCTTCGGGCGCCGGCGTCGTCGCGCTCAGCCCTGCGCCAGGAGTCGCTGCTCGAGGGCCCGCATCTCGCGCTCCTCGGCGCGTTCGGCGTGGTCCCAGCCGCAGAGGTGGAGCGTGCCGTGGGTCACGAGGAGGCGGAGCTCGTCGGCGACGGACCACCGGACGTCACCGGTCTGGCCACCGCGGCCTTCGGCCGCCTGATCGGCGGCGCGCTCGACGGAGACCACGACGTCGCCGAGATGGGTCCGCCGGCCGGGCGGCCCCATGAACGCCTCGGGCGAGCCCGGGGCCGGCGCGACGCCGCGGTCCGGGTCGCCGGGGTGCGGCGGGAACGCCTCCGGCGGGAGGAGCGGGAACGACAGGACGTCGGTCGGGCCGTCGTGGCCGAGATGGGTCTCGTTCAGCGTCGCGAGCTCCGCGTCGTCGGACAGGATCAGCCCGATCGATGCGGGAGCCGGGGCGCCGGCGGCCGTCAGCGCTGCCGCCATCGCCCGGGCCAGCGCCGCGACGGCGATCGGCAGTGGGCGGCCGACGCCTTCGCGAACGTCGGGATCGATTCGCCAGGGCCCGAGTCGGACCGGCCTCACGCCCCCGTGCCGGTGCCGGCTTCGCGCCTGGTCTCGAGCTCGACCACCTTGTTCTGCGGGTACGCGATCCGCTGGTGGTACATCCCGAGCAGCTGCTGGACGAAGGCTTCCTTGATCTTCTCGACGTCGCGCATCGTCAGGTCGCACTCGTCGAACTGGCCGTCGGCGATCCGCTCGTCGATGATCCGCGCGACCATCGCCCGGATGGCCGGCTCGTCGCGCGACGCCAGCGAGCGGACGGACGCCTCGACGCCGTCGGCCAGCATGATCAGCGCCGATTCGCGCGTCTGCGGCTTCGGCCCGGAGTGGCGGTACTTCCGCTCGTCCACCGCCGCGGCCGCTTTCGCCCCGTCGGCCGTCTGCGGCCCGCCGTACGGCTCGGCCGCGAGGCCCTTCGCCCGGGCGTAGAAGTAGCTGAGGTGGGCGGTCCCGTGGTGCTGCGGGATGAACGCGATCAGGGCCTTCGGCAGCTTGGCCTTGTAGGCGATGTCGATCCCGTCGGGGACATGCGCCTTGAGGATCTGGGCCGAGGTCTCCGGGTCGAGCTCGTCGTGGATGTTCTCGCCGCCGGTCTGGTTCTCGATGAACGCGAGCGGGTTCGCCAGCTTGCCGATGTCGTGGTAGTAGGCCGCCACGCGGGTGAGCAGCGGGTCGGCGCCGATCGCCTCCGCGGCTCGCTCGGCGAGGTTCCCGACCATCAGCGAGTGGTGGTACGTCCCGGGCGTCTCGACGAGGAGCCGCCGGAGGAGCGGCTGGGACGGGTTCGCGAGCTCGAGCAGTTGGAACACCGTCAGGATCCCGAACAGGCTCCCCAGCACGGCGAACAGGCCGACGGTCGCGACGGCCGAGCCCGCGGCGGAGACGACCGAGGCGCCCATGAGCTCGATGACGCCGCGGGCGTCGTGCGACCCGAGGAACCCGAACATCGCGACGACGAGGACGTT
>DATBPR010000238.1:0-4615 GCA_036561285.1 Candidatus Limnocylindrales bacterium
GGCGCTCCACGAGGCCGGCCGATTCGACGCGATCCGGCCGAAGCTCCAGGCCATGGATCGCGCTACGCACGGCCGCGAGATGCGCAAGCTCGGCTCGACGCCCGACACGATCGTCGGCAGCGTCAACGCCCTCACAGCGGACGGGGTCCTCGTTGCCGCCTCGGCGACCGGCAACCAGCTCGCCGGCTACGCCGCGGGCGCCGGACGGGTGATCCTCGTCGTCGGCAGCCAGAAGATCGTCCCCGACCTCGACGCGGCGCTCCGCCGGATCCGCGAGGTCGTGTTCCCGTACGAGGACGCCCGGGTCCGAGCCACGCTCGGCGTCGGGACGAAGCTCGAGAAGATCCTGTTGCTGATCGGCGAGTGGGCCGCCGGCCGGACGACCGTCATCCTTGTCCGGGAGCCAGTCGGGGTCTGACGGCCAGTCGAGGTTCAGCCGGCGCCGTGACCCGCGTGGTGGACCACCGCGTGGCCGCGGCCGCGGGCGATGAGCCAGCGGTTGACCGGCCAGGCGATGACGCCCGCGATCGCGAGTGACGCCGCGAGGCTGCCCCAGAAGAGCGCGTCCGTCAGCCCCGCCGCCATCGCGCCGGGGATCAGCAGGATCGTCGCGGTGTCGACGACTTCCATCACCGTGATCGACACGGTATCGGACGCGAACGCTAGTCGACTCGCCCGCCCGGCCGGGATCCCGCTCGCCAACAGGGGCCGAACGGTCAGCGCATAGCCGAAGACGAAGGCGAGGACGATCGACACGACGACCGAAGGCAGGTCATGCCAGCCCAGCGCCGTCGAGATCACCATCCCGAGGATCTCGCCGATCGAGCAGCCAGTCAGGCAGTGGACGGTCGCCTGGGTGGCGAGCTGGTTGAGCGAGGGCGCGGCCGAGGCCTGATGGTCCATGCCTCGATCCTGCCGAACGCGTCAAGTGGGCGACGGCGCCGGGGTCAGGTCGGGCGACCGTCCCGACGCACGACCCATTGGGCCGAGTGGGCGATCGCCTGTTCCGCCGTTCGCTCGCAGTCGACCGTCGCGAGCGGATAGCCCGCCGCCCGGATCAGCATCTCGGCGCGGGCCGCCGCCTTGGGGCCGTTGATCGTCAGTCCCTCGGTGTGGACCTGATCCCGGGCGCTCTCCACGACCCGGACGAATGCCTGCTCGTCCCACGGATCGATCCGGATCCGGAGACCGGTGAGTGCGGCCATCTGCGGCACCTCCGGACCGACTCTACGCCGGTTCCGGCTCGGCCGCTCCCGACCCGTCGGCCTCCAGCAACCCTTTCAACACCCGAAGGTCCCGGTCGGCCTGCGCCAGCATCCGCGGCGCGGCCAGACGCGTGAGGATCCCGCCAATCGGGCCCGTGAACCCGCCGTCGGCGCCGCCGGACGCGATGCATCCGCCCCCGTCCGGCTCGACGCGCACCCAGGAACGGACGGACGCGGGCCCCTGGACGGTCCGCCACGTCGCGCGTCGGGGGGGATCCCACTCGATCACCTCCGCCCTGACGGTCCAGTCGCGTCCGAGCAGGTGCTGGGCTGGGAGCCGCGACGGCCGACGCGCATCGGCCCGTCGTCGTCCCAGGCCATCCGCACGACGTTCTTGCGCCAGGCCGGGTTGTTCACCGGGTCGCCGACGAAGGCGAACACCTCCGCAGGCGGTCGATCGATGTGGATGCTCGCCTCGCCGGTCGCCATGTCTCCCCTCCTCAGCCGGCGACGCTTGCCACCAGCTGCTGCGCTTCCTCGATGAGCCGGGCGAGATGGTCCTCGCCGCGCCAGCTCTCGGCATAGACCTTCGCGACGTTCTCCGTGCCGGACGGGCGGGCCGCGACCCAGCCATGCTCGGTCGCGATCTTCAGTCCGCCGATCGGCGCGTCGTTGCCCGGCGCCCGCGTGAGGATCGAGATGATCGGGTCGCCGCCGATCTCCGAGGCGGTGACGTCGGCCGGCGACAGCTTCGCGAGCGCGGCCTTCTGGGCCGGTGTCGCCGGCGCGTCGACCCGCCGGTACGCCGGCGTGCCGAACCGTTCCGTGAGCTCCTGGTACGCGACGCCCGGATCGCGACCGGTCCGGGCCGTGAGCTCGCACGCCAGGAGGTCCGGGATGATCCCGTCCTTGTCGGTCGTCCAGACCGTCCCGTCGCGGCGGAGGAATGACGCGCCGGCGCTCTCCTCGCCACCGAACCCGATCGAGCCGTCGACGAGCCCCGGCACGAACCACTTGAAGCCGACCGGGACCTCGACCAGACGCCGGCCGAGATCGGCGACGACGCGATCGATCATCGAGGACGACACGAGCGTCTTGCCGACCGCGGTCCCATCGGGCCAGCCGCGCGCGCCGCCGAAGAGATAGGCGATCGCGGCGCTCAGGAAGTGGTTCGGGTTGAGGAGGCCGGCGCCCGGCGTGACGACCCCGTGCCGATCGGCGTCGGCGTCGTTGCCCAGGGCGACGTCGAAGCGGTCGCGGAGCGCGATCAGCCCGGCCATCGCCGACGGGGACGAGGGGTCCATCCGGATCTTCCCGTCCCAGTCGATGGTCATGAAGCCGAAGGTCGGGTCGACCAGCGTGTTGACGACCGTGATGTCGAGGCCGTGCCGCTCGGCGATCGCCGCCCAGTAGGCGACCGACGCGCCGCCCATCGGGTCGACGCCGATCCGAAGCCCCGACGCCCGGATCGCCTCGAGATCCACCACGGACGGCAGGTCGCCGACGTAGGTGCCGAGGAAGTCGTGCGGGTGAGCGGCCGCCCGGACCTCGGCCGCCGACGCGCGGCGGATGCCGGCAACCCCTTCGCTGCCCGCCCCTTCGAGCAGCCGGTTCGCCTCGGCCTGGACCCAGCCAGTGACGTCGGTGTCCGCCGGGCCGCCATTGGGCGGGTTGTACTTGAACCCGCCGTCGTCGGGCGGGTTGTGCGATGGCGTGACGACGATCCCGTCTGCCAGCCCGCGGCCGGCGGTCGCCGGGGCGTCGGCATCGGGGATTGCCCGGCCCCGGTTCGCGACGAGGATCGCGTGGGAGACGGCGGGCGTCGGCGTCACGCCGAGCGGGTCGGAGGCGACGCGGACGTCGACCCCGTGCGCCGCGAGCACCTCGAGCGCCGTCGCGGTCGCCGGCTCGCTCAGGGCGTGGGTGTCCCGTCCGAGGAACAACGGGCCGGCGTAGCCGTGGGCGGCGCGATAGCTGCAGATCGCCTCGGTGATCGCGAGGATGTGGGCCTCGTTGAACGCGCCGCGGAACGCCGACCCGCGATGACCCGAGGTCCCGAACGCGACCCGCTGGCTCGGGTCGGACAGGTCCGGCGTGACGTCGTGGTAGGCCCGAAGAAGGGCGGCGACGTCGACGAGCTCGCTCGGTTCGGCCGGAAGGCCGGCGCGGGGGCTGTTCGGCACGCCGCCGAGCGTACCGCGATCGGCGAGCCCGGGGCGCGGTGGCCGCGGCGAGGGCCGGTCAGGCACGATCGGCTGTCAGACCCCGGTTGTCGCGGCAACGGCCGGGTCGTCATTCGTCGGGTCGCGTTGCCGCCCGCAGCCGGTGGGCCGTTGCCGACGGAGCGGACGAACCTGTGGCCATGACAGCCCTTCCGATCCGAGGCCCCGAACCCACCGATCTCCTCAGCGAGCCCTCGTTCCGCCGCCTGCTCGGTGCGGCCATCGTCGGCGCGATCGGCGTGATCTTCTTCAGCGTCGCGTTCGCCGGCCACGTCGTCGGCTCGATGACGACGCTGCCGGCGACCTCGGCCGCAGAGGCGCAGACCCTGTCGGCCGCGATCCCCTGGCTCGTGCTGGCTGGTCTGGTGCACTTCCTCGTGGCCGCGGCCCTGGCCGGCGGCCGGGACTCGGTCCGGATCGCGGCCGCCGCGATCACCGGGATCACCGCCGTTGCCGCGGCGGCCGCGGCGGCGATGACGGCCGCCGGGATCGATCCCTTCGCCTGGTCCGCCGCCGGGCATCCCGCCGCGAGCGGCGTCGGGATCCTCGGCCTGACCGCGGTCCTCTATGGCGCCGCGGCGCTGCTCGCCGGGAGCGTCTCCGAGGGTTGACGGCACGAGGGCGGGCGCCGACCCCCGCGATCGCGCCCCGCCGCTCACGCGGGACTCCGCGACCCGAACGTGCCGAGTCGCGGCCATGATGGACACGGAGGTGCTCCGATGCCCGTCTTCCCCGCCGACGCAACCGACCTGACCCGGCTCCTCGTCGTCTCGGACCTCTCCAGGTCCGTCGCCTGGTATCGCGACGTGCTCGGCGCGGAGATCACCGGCGAGTACGGCGGAACGTCGGCGGTGGTCCGGTTCGTCGGGTCGTGGCTGCTTCTCGTGACCGGCGGCGCGCCGACAGCCGACAAGCCGACCGTGACGATGGCGCCGCCGCCCGACCCGGACCTCGCGACCGCGGAGCTGATCGTTGCGGTGCCGGACTGCCGCGCGGCCCACGCGGAGCTCACAGCGCGCGGGGCCACGTTCCTCGCGGATCCAGTCGAGTACCCGTGGGAGATCCGGGCGTTCTTCCGCGACCCGGACGGGCACCTCTTCGAGATCAGCGAGCGGCGACCCTGAGCTCCTGTCGTACCGGCCCGGCACGAAGAAGCGGCGGCCCGCCGCTGGCGAGCCGCCGCTCCTG
>DATBPR010000239.1:0-5255 GCA_036561285.1 Candidatus Limnocylindrales bacterium
GGCTCGGCCGGGCCCTCGTGCGGATGTAGACTGGGCGGAGGATGCCGACGCTTCTCGAGTCGATCTTCAGCCAGATCGACCTGACCGCGCTGATCGACATCGGCATCACGGCCCTCCTGATCTACTGGCTCTTCAGCCTGATCCGGGGCACCCGCGCGGTCAGCCTCGTCATCGGCGTCAGCGTCCTGTTCGCGGTCTACGCTGCCGCGCGGGCCTTCGACCTGCGCCTCCTGACCCAGATCCTCCAGACCCTCGCGGTCGTCGGCCTGTTCGCGCTTGTTGTCGTCTTCCAGCCGGAGCTCCGCCGCGCCCTGGAGCGGGTCGGCCGGGTGGGGTCCTTCAACTGGCTCTTCTCGTCGACCGACGCCCGGACCGTCGTCCACGTCGCCGACGAGGTCGCCCGGGCCGCGACGCTGCTCTCCGAGGACGGCTTCGGTGCGCTGATCGTCATCGAGCGCGAGACGGGCCTCGAGGAGGTGGCGGAGACCGGGGTGATGGTCCATGCCGATCTCAGCGCCGACCTGCTCCGGACGATCTTCATGCCCAAGACGCCGCTCCACGACGGCGCGGTGATCATCCGCGGCGACGCGATCCTCGCGGCCGGGGCGCTCCTGCCGCTCGCGGAGATGACCATCCACACCGAGCGGTTCGGGACGCGCCACCGGGCTGCGCTCGGGATCACGGAGCAGACCGATGCCGTGGTCATCGTCGTGTCCGAGGAGAACAGCCAGGTCAGCCTCGTCGAACGGGCGCGGATCGTCCGGAACCTGAGCCAGCCCCAGCTGACGAAGGCGATCCGTTCGCTGCTGGCGCCGGATCGGGCGCGCGGCCGGATCGGGCGGCGGTTCGGCTCGAGCTATGAGCTGGGCGGGCGGGCGCCCAGGTTGAGCGATCTCGGCCGGCTCGTCGGCCGCGGCCGATCCACCCCGGCGAAGCTGCCCGACGACGACGCCGCTGCCGCCGCCCGGGCGCCGCGGTGAGGCGACTCGTCGGGATCGTCGTCTACAACTGGCCCCTCAAGCTCGCGGCGATCGCCCTCGCCTTCCTCCTCTATGCCGGGCTCGTGGTCTCGCAATCGCAGTTCGAGTTCCCGACGCCGGTCCCGATCCAGCCGGTCAACCAGCCGACCGATGCGGTGATCCTCGGCAATCTGCCGCCCGTGACGCGGATCCGCTACGTCGTCAACGGCGACGTCGGCGCCGGGCCGACCGTCGACAGCTTCCGGGCGACCGTCGACCTGTCGGGCGTCGATCCGGAGGCAGGCTCGACCTTTCGCACGGTGAGCGTGACGTCGCTCGATCCACGCTTCTTCGTCATCGACTACGAGCCGCGCGGGATCAACGTCCAGCTCGACCCGTACAAGACCTACACGGTGCCGGTCATCGTGAACACCGGGCCGACGCCACCGGACATCGAGGTCGGGAAGCCGGAGCTGAGCCAGGAGACCGTGTCGGTGTCCGGCCCCGACTCGGTCGTGAAGTACGTCGTCGCGGCCCAGGCGGACGTGACCATCGACCCACACGGCCTGTCGGTGGACCGCGAGGTCCCGCTCATCGCGGTCGACAACCTCGGCAAGGCGCTGACCCCGGTCCGGGTCGACCCGCCGACGGTCCACGTGACGATCCCGGTCTTCTCGAACGCCCAGACCAAGACGCTGCCCGTCCATGTCAACGTCGTCGGGACCCCGCCATCGGGCTACGTCGTCGACTCGGTCGCCGTCGATCCGGTCACCGTCTCCGTGAAGGGCGATGCGGCGGTCCTCGCCACGGTGACCAAGGCGGACACGGCGGCGATCTCGGTCGGCGCCGCCACCGGGACGATCGACACCGACGTGTTGCTCAACCTGCCGTCTGGCGTCGTCTCGGAGGTCAAGACGGTCCACGTCACGATCGTGATGAAGGCCGAGACCGGCACCCGGACGTACGACGCCGCCCTCGTCCTGAACGGCCGCCAGCCGGGCCTCGCGTACGCGCTTTCGACCGGCCATGTCCTGGTGACGATCGCGGGCCCGATCGCCGACCTCGACCGGATCGACCCGGCCGCCTTCACGGTGAGCCTCGACGTGGCCGGCCTCGGCGTCGGCGCCCACGATCTGCAGCCGACGCCCGTCCTCCAGGCGGGCCTGACGCTGATCGGCGTCGATCCGCCGACGGTCACGGTGACCGTGACGGCCGCGTCGGGCGCCTCGGCGGCCCCATCGTCGGCGCCCTGATGGCGAGGCTCTTCGGGACGGACGGGATCCGGGGCGTTGCGAACGTCGAGCTGAAGCCGACCCTCGCCTACGCCCTCGGCCGGGCGACGGCGCACCACCTCGTGGGCCGCGGCGGCACCCTCGTCGTCGGCCAGGACACCCGGCGCTCCGGCGACATGTTCGTGGCAGCGATCGCCGCCGGCGCGACGAGCCTCGGCTCGGACGTCCGGATCGCCGGCTGCGTCCCGACGCCGGCCCTTGCCTTCCTCGCGGGGACCGGCGAGTTCGCCGCCGGGATCATGGTCTCGGCGTCCCACAACCCGGCGGACGACAACGGCCTGAAGGTCCTCGACGCGAACGGGCTGAAGCTCGATGACGCGGTCGAGGACGAGATCGAGCAGCTGATCTGGCGGACCGAGGAGCTGGGTTCCGTCGGGAACGCGGAGATCGGGCGATCCGTCGTGGATCCCTCGCTGCTCGACCGCTACCGGGAGCACCGCCTCCGGCTGGCGGGTTCGGTTCACGCGGCGGGGCTGCGGATCGTCCTGGACTGCGCGAACGGCTCCGGAGGGGTGGTGGCGCCGGAGATCCTCGCGGCGACCGGAGCGCACGTGGAGACGATCCACAACGACCCGGACGGGGTGAACATCAACGTCGCCTCCGGGGCCACGGCGCCAGCCTCGCTCGCGGCGGAGGTCAAGGCCCGCGGCGCGGACGTCGGCTTCGCCCTCGACGGCGACGCCGACCGGCTGATCGCGGTCGACGCGACGGGCGAGGTCGTCGACGGCGACCAGGTCCTCGGGCTCCTCGCCCTCGACCGGATCGAGCGCGGCGTGCTGCCCGAGGGGGCGCTCGTCGTCTCGGTCCTCTCAAACGGCGGCCTCCGGACCGCGGTCGAGGCGGCGGGCGGCCAGATCATCCGGACACCGGTCGGGGACAAGTACATCCTCGAGGGGATGCAGGTCTCGGGGGCCGGCCTCGGCGGCGAGAAGAGCGGCCACGTGATCATCCTCGAGCACACGACCTCCGGCGACGGGATCGTGACCGGCCTCGAGGTCCTCCGGGTGATGACCCGGGTGGGGCTGTCCCTCCGCGAGCTCGCCGACCGGGTGCCGCTCCTGCCTCAGCAGCAGCGTGCGGTCAGGGCCCGCCACAAGGACCAGTGGGAAGGCGATCCCGCGATCCAGCGGGCGATCGCCGACGCGGAGGCGCGCCTCGGTGCGAGCGGCCGCGTCCTCGTCCGGCCGTCCGGGACGGAGCCCGCCCTGCGGGTGATGGTCGAAGGCCCGGACGGCGACCTCGTCACGGAGCTGGCCGACGCGATTTCGTCGCTCGCGGGTGAGCGTCTAAACTGAGCGCCGGCGCCGGGGTGCGCCGGCCCTGCGAGGCGCCACGTCGCGCGGGCGAGCGGACCTGGAACTGGCCCGGCGGTCGCTGCCGCGGGAGCGGAGGAGAACGGCGACATGTGCGGCATCGTCGGGTACACCGGCCCGCGGGAGGCGGGTCCCATCCTCATCGAGGGCCTCCAGCGGCTCGAGTACCGCGGCTACGACTCCGCGGGGATCGCCCTGGTCGACGAGGAGGGCGATCTCTTCGTCGAGAAGAAGGCCGGCAAGCTCGCCAACCTCCAGACCGCGCTCGCCGATCGGACGCCGCATGCCGCGATCGGGCTCGCCCACACCCGCTGGGCGACCCACGGCCGGCCCAACGACCTCAACGCCCACCCGCACCAGGACTGCACCGGCTCCGTGACGGTGATCCACAACGGGATCATCGAGAACTTCAGCGAGCTCCGCGACGGCCTCGAGGCGCGCGGCCACACCCTCACCTCCGAGACCGACACCGAGGCGATCGCCCATCTCGTCGAGGAGCACTACCAGGGCGATCTCGCCGACGCGGTCCGGGCCGCCCTCCGCCAGCTCGAGGGCGCATACGCGATCGTCGTCATGCACAAGAACGAGGTCAGCCGGCTCGTCGGCGCCCGCCAGAACGTGCCGCTCGTCGTCGGGTTGCATGGCGAGGAGAGCTTCATCGCGAGCGACGTCGCCGCGATCCTGGCCCACACGAACCGGATCATCTTCCTCGAGGACGGCGACGTCGCCGACGTCCGCCCGACCGGGGCGGTCATCACCGACGTCGAGGGCCGGCCCCGCGAGCGGGCCGTGACGATCGTCGACTGGACGCCGGAGGCCGCCGAGAAGGGCGGCTTCGCCCATTTCATGGCCAAGGAGATCCACGAGCAGCCGGAGGCGCTCCGCCAGTGCATCGCCGGGCGGGTGACCCGCGACGGCCGGATCCGGCTCGACGAGATCGCCGGCCTCGAGGAGCAGCTCCGGAGCGCGACCCGGATCGAGCTCGTCGCCTGCGGCTCCGCCTACTACGCGGCCCTCGTCGGGGCGGCCGCGCTCGAGGAGTGGACCGGGCTGCCGGCCCGCGCGACCGTCGGCTCGGAGTTCCGCTACAGCCCGCCGCCGCTCGACACGAAGACGCTCGTGATCGCGGTCACCCAGTCCGGCGAGACCGCCGACACGATCGCCCCGACCCGCCACGCCCGCGAGCAGGGCTGCCCGATCGTCGCGGTGACCAACACCGTCGGATCCGCGATCACCCGCGAGTCCGACGCGGTCGTCTTCCTCCAGGCCGGGCCGGAGATCGCCGTCGCCGCCTCGAAGACCTTCACGACCCAGGTCACGACGCTCGTGATCCTCGCGGCCGCGATCGCCCGGATCCGCGGGACGCTCACCGACGAGCAGGAGCAGGAGCTGGCGGACGCCCTCCACGCCCTTCCCGGCGCGGCCGAGCGGGCGCTCGACACCGCGTCCGCGGTCGCACCCGAGATCGCCCGCCGCTACGTCAACTCGCGCGGCTTCATGTTCGTGGGCCGGGGCTTCGGGATGCCGACGGCGCTCGAGGGCGCCCTCAAGCTCAAGGAGGTCAGCTACGTCCACGCAGAGGGCTACGCCGCGGGGGAGCTGAAGCACGGACCGATCTCGCTGCTCGACGCCGAGTACCCGCTCGTCGCCGTGGCGACACGCTCGCCGGTCTACGACAAGACGATCAGCAA
>DATBPR010000240.1:0-2097 GCA_036561285.1 Candidatus Limnocylindrales bacterium
TCCCGCCGACGACGTGGCGGAGCGCCGCGGCAACGCCGCCCTCGGCCATGACCGTGTGGGCCTTGCCCAGGAGCGACTTGCAGACCAGACCGACCGAGCAGCCGGCCGCCTGGGCCTCGATCGCGGCTCGCAACCCGGCCCCGCCGGCGCCGATCACGAGGACGTCGTGCGGATGTCGGTCCGCGGCAACGATCACGGTCGGCCCCCGGGCTGGCGACGCTGTCGGCGGCGGTCGCCCGCCGGGCCGGACGCGGGGTCGATCACAGCCGGATGGCTGGGTCGGTGATCACGCCCAGGGCGAGGAGCCGGACGTAGACGTCGGCCAGGGTCACCGAGATCAGGCTCGCCCACGCCCACGCCATGTGGTGGCGGTTGAGCGACGTCAGCCGCTGCCACAGCCCGTGGCGGGCCCGCTGGCGGCGGGTGCAGGAGAAGCAGTCCATCCGTCCACCGGCGAAATGGCGGGCCGAGTGGCACGACAGCGAGTAGCCGGTGAGGAGCGTCACGTTGACCAGGAAGATCCCGACTCCCAGCCCGAGCCGGAGATGACCGACCGTGTAGGCCGACGAGAACGCGTCAATCCAGAGGAAGAGCAGCGGGATCGTGGCGAGGTACAGGAAGTAGCGGTGGATGTTCTGGAGGATGAACGGGAAGGCCGTCTCCATCCGGTAGCCGCGATGGGCGGCCGGCTCGCCCACCGCACAGCCCGGCGGATCGGCGAAGTAGAACCGGTAGTAGGCCTTCCGGTAGTAGTAGCAGGTCGCCCGGAAGCCGAGCGGGATCCACAGGATCAGGAGGCCCGGGCTGATCCACGAGGGCAGCCAGCCCGGCAGGATCAGCGGCGAGAAGAGCGGCGACAGATAGCCGTCGACCTCGTAGGCCGTGCCGAACAGCGGCGTCAGGAGGATCCCGCTGACGAACAGGTACGTCGCGCAGATCGTGAAGATCGTGCCCTGGAGCGATGGCGCGATCCACCACCGGTCGCGGCGACGGGTCTTGCCGAAGCCCGCTGCGGCGGTGCCAGCCGGCTTCAGGACGGTCGCGGGGCGGCTGATCGTCTCCGGGCTGGCGGTCATCGGCCGGTCACGCCTGGCTCATCGGCCGGCGGTCGTCGCGGCGCCCAGCCGCTCGATGATGGCGTCCGCGAACTCGCGCGTGCCGGCGTCGCCGCCGAGGTCCGACGTCGTCCGGCGGCCCTCGGCGACCACCTCCCGGAGCGCGGCCTCGACCCGCTCGGCCGCGTCCTGCTCGCCGAGGTGGCGGAGCATCAGGACGCCGCTGAGGATCAGGGCCGTCGGGTTGGCCTTGTTCAGCCCCGCGTATTTCGGAGCGGAGCCGTGGACCGGCTCGAAGACCGCCGCCTCGGTTCCGATGTTCGCGCCCGGGGCGACACCGAGACCGCCGACGAGCCCGGCGCAGAGGTCGCTGACGATGTCGCCGTAGAGGTTCGGGAGCACGAGCACGTCGTAGAGGTCGGGCTTCTGGACGAGCTGCATGCACATGTTGTCGACGATCCGGTCCTCGAACTCGACCCGGCCCGCGTAGTCGGCCGCGACGGTCCGGCAGCTCTCGAGGAACAGGCCGTCCGAGAGCTTCATGATGTTTGCCTTGTGGACCGCGGTGACCTTCCGGCGGCCGTTGGCGACGGCGTAGTCGAACGCGAAGCGGGCGATCCGCTCCGACGCCTTCCGGGTGATGATCTTGATGCTCTCCGCCGCGTCCGGACCGACCATGTGCTCGATGCCCGCGTAGAGATCCTCGGTGTTCTCCCGGACGATCACGAGGTCGACACCCTCGTAGCGGGTCACGAGGCCCTGAATCGAGCGAGCCGGGCGGAGGTTCGCGTACAACCCGAGCGTCTGGCGGAGCGTCACGTTGACGCTCCGGAAGCCCTCCCCGACCGGCGTCGTGATCGGGCCCTTGAGGGCGACCCGGTTGCGCCGGATCGACTCGAGGACGGCCTCGGGCAGTGGGGTGCCGTGCTCGGCGAGCTGGGCCTCGCCCGCTTCCTGGACCTCCCAGTCGAACGCCACGCCCGAGGCGTCGAGCACGCGACGGGTCGCCTCCGCCAGCTCCGGACCGATGCCGTCGCCGGGG
>DATBPR010000241.1:0-4350 GCA_036561285.1 Candidatus Limnocylindrales bacterium
CTTCGAGCGCAGCACCTCGCCGGCCTCGCCGCCCGTGCGGTCGAGCAGGTCGCCACCGCCCCGCGCCACGTCTGCCAGGAGCGCCTCGAGGACGTCCTCGAAGTCGCCGCCCTTCGCCGCGGACCGGGCGCGCTCGGCGCCACGCGCCGCCGCCGCGGCCTCGATGGCCGTCAGGCGGTCCTGGAGCTTCTCGAAGCCGGCCGCCACCTCGTCCCGGAACTGGTGCATCGGGGAGTGCTGGCGGGTCGGGTCCAGGAGCAGAGCGAGGCGCGACGCGTCGCCGTCGAAATAGGTCCCGAGGAGGGACTTCATCCGGCCGATCGCGCTGTCCCGCTTCGTCTCGTCGAACAGCTCGTTCACGAAGGCCCGGAGCTGGCCGCGATCGCCGAGGAACCGCTCGAGCGTCCGCGGCAGCCGGCCGTCGCCATCGGCGAAGTTCGCCCGGAGCATCTGGTCCAGGGCCTCGGCCGCCCGCTGGTTCGCCTGCTCCGTCGACCGGAGGAGCTTGTCGAACTCGTCGCGGACCACGTCCACATCCATCGTCGCGGCGACGTCCTGGATCGCGAGGAGACCGACCTTCAAGGCCCGTTCGACGACCGCCGGCCGGTCCGCCGGGTCGCGCTGGGCCAGGACGGCCACGAGCGTCGGGTCGCGGACGACGAACCGCTCGATGACGATCCGGTCGCCTTCGACGCGGATCTCGTTGGTCGGGAGCTGGACGATGCGGGCTTCCATGGCCGGGATCTTCCCCGGCCCGAGTGACACCTAGCCTGTCACGACCCCGTGGCCACGTCCGCGCGCCGGATCGTCGCCTCGATCAGCCCGAACGGCTCGGTGGTCGCCACGTAGACCTGGCGATCGTTCTCGATCCCGAAGGGACTCAGATCGACCGTCCAGTGGTGGAGGTTCGGCAACGACATCGAGACCTCTTCGAGCTCCCGATGCCGCTCGAGGATGGCCTTGCCGACGATCCAGATCGACGCCTGGACCGACGCCGAGTCGTGGTCGGCGAAGGCCTCCAGGAGCGTCGACCGGACGTCCTCCCAGGCCGCGTCGTGGTCGGCCGGCCCGTCCGGCGCGTAGGTCCACCAGGCGGTCACCTTCGTCGCCAGGATCCGGTCCTCGGTCTCCTTCAGGGTCGTGAGCCGGTCGCGCGGGAAGCCCGAGAAGGCCGATCGGCTGGTCTTCATGACGATCAGCCCGGCGAGCCCCGCCCGGACCTCGGCACCGTCGCGGCGGACCGTCACGCGAGCCGTCCGCGTCACCGATCCGTCGCGGGTGAACGCGTCCGGCGCGCTGCCGATCGGGGTCCACGCGTGCTGCTCGATCGATACCGCGACCTCCTCGACCTGCGGCTCGGCGAGAAAATGGCGGCCGAGCGCGAACCCGAACTCCTCGATCGACGCCGTCAGGTGCTCGCCCGCGAGCGCGTAGGCCGTGTTCTTCATCGTGTCGGTGGCGATGACGCCGGTGTTGTCGCCCTGGTCGTAGGACGCGGCGAAGTCGCCCCGTAACGCGATCGCGATCGTCAGGTCCCGGACTCGGTGCGGCGTGACGTCGCGGTCGACCTTGACGAGCCGGATCGCCGATTTGCCGTAGCTGTTCGGGCCGACGTCGATCACGAGAGGACCCGTGCGGTCGAGGCCGTCCTGGCGAACCGATCGCGCGCGATCGCGACGACGTCGTGCAGGGCGCGATCGATCTCGGCGTCGCGATCCGCGGTCAGGGCGGCCTCGAGCACGGGCACCAGGTCCCGCCGCGAGCGGCCGTTGACGAACACGCAGAACCGGAATTCGAACCGCGCCTCGTAGGCGGCGTTCAGCAGCTCGAGGTCCGCGATCGCCTCGGTCGTCTCCCGGTCGTAGCCCTGCTCCCGGAAGCTGCTCGCGGAGACCGTTGTGGGCGGCGCGCCGAGCCGCGGATGGGCGTCGATCAGCTCGAGCTGCTCCGGCTCGGGCATCGCGAGGGCGATCTCGTCGGCGCGGGCGAAGAGCGTGTCCGCGTCACCGAACGGGCGCGCGGCCGCGAGCCGCCGGAGGAACCGCGGGGCGCCCTCGAACCAGGGCGCGGCGGCCGCCACGAACGCCTCCTCGGGGAGGGGATCGAGCGCCGCCACGTCGCGAGTGTCCACCCGCTTCAGCTGCCCCGGTACGTCGTCATCGCGTACGGCGCGAGCAGCAGCGGCACGTGGTAGCTCCGGTTCGCGTCGGCGATCCGGAGGTCGACCGCGACCTTCGTGAAGAAGGATCCGTCCTCGTGGGCGACGTCGAACTCGAGGCGGTAGTCGCCCGCGACCAGCGGCCGCTCGAGGAGGTCGCGGACCCGGCCGTCGCCGTCGGTCAGGGCCTGGGTCATCCGGATCGGGGCGCTGCCGACGTCGAGCCGCGAGAGCGTGACCCGGACGCCGGCGGCCGGCATCCCGCGCTCGGTGTCGAGGACGTGGGTCGAGATCGTCGGTCCGGGGCCGTCGGCCACCGCTATCCTCCGTGCATGGCCACGCTCGAGATCGAGGTCGGCGACCTCCACTTTAGCGCCCGCTGGGAGCCCGAGGCGCCCCGGACGATCGAGGCGATCCGGCGGATGCTCCCGATCAGCTCCCGGCTGATCCACTGCCGCTGGAGCGGCGAATCGACGTGGGTCCCGTATGGCGACTTCCGGCCCGGGATCGACTACGAGAACCACACGTCGCACCCCTCGCCCGGGATGCTCGCGATGTATCCGGGCGGCATCAGCGAGTGCGAGATCTTCTTCCCGTACGGGGCCTGCACGACGTCCTCGAAGGTTGGCCAGCTGGCGGCGAACCACTTCGCGACGATCGTTCCCGACGATGGCTGGCAGGACCGGCTCCGCGAGATCGGGCGGCGCTGCCTCTGGGAGGGCGCCCAGCCGATCACGATCCGCGAGGTCGGCTGACGAGCGTCCAGGCCACGGGGCCGGACCTGCTGATCCGGGACGGGACGGTCGTCACCGTCGAGGGCTCGCGGCGCGCGGACGTTGCCGTCCGAGGCGGCGCGGTCGAGGCGGTCGAGCCGGATCTCTCCGCCCTGGCCGCCACCGCGGGCGAGGTCGTCGATGCCGATGGCCTGCTGGTGCTGCCGGGCTGCGTCGACGTCCACACCCACACCCGGGTCGCGTCCGACGAGGAGCCGGACCGGTTCTGGCAGGACTCGGTGGCGGCGGCATTCGGAGGGACGACGACGTTCCTCGCGTTCAACAACCCGGGTACCGGCTCGTCGCCGGCGGCCCACCGCTCGATCCGGGCCGGGATCGACGAGTTCCGGCGGGTCACCGCATCGGACGGCGCCGTCGACTTCGCCCTGAGCCCGACGGTCCTGGGTGGGATGGACGACCCGCTGGCCGAGCTGCCGGCGATGGTCGACGCCGGCGTCCCGACGGCGAAGGCGTTCATGGTCTTCGACTTCCGTCTCGCCGACCGCTCGATCTTCGAGGCGATGCGGATCCTCGGCCAGCGGGGCGGGATGCTCGAGGTCCACTGCGAGGACCCGGTCCTGATCGACGCCGCCGTCGCTTCAGCGTTGCAGCATGGTGATACGGCACCACGTCACCACGCTGCCACGCGGTCCGTGGAGGCGGAGGCGGTCGCGACGCGGCGGGCCATGGCGTTTGCCCGGGCCGCCGACGCGCCGGTCCACGTCGTCCACCTGTCGTGCGCGGAGGCCCTCCGATACGTCGCGGAAGCCCGGGCCGGCGGCGTTCGCGCGACGGCCGAGACCTGCCCGCACTACCTCGCCCTCACCGACGCCCGCTACGACGAGCCCGACCCGGTCGAATGCGCGAAGAGCGTCATCTCGCCACCACTCCGCTCCCCCGGAGACCAGGATGCGCTGTGGGCCGGCCTCGCCGCCGGCGACCTGTCGCTCGTCGCGACGGACCACGTCCCCGACCGGGTCGCGATCGAGAAGGGGGACGCCGCACGCGGCGTCCCGTTCGACCGGATCAGCAATGGCGCGCCGGGGATCGAGACGATGCTGTCCGTCGTCTACGGCCTCGGGGTCGCGACGGGCCGGATCACCGTCGAGCGACTGGTGGACCTCCTCGCGATGACCCCGGCGCGGCGCTTCGGGCTGGACCGGAAGGGCGCGATCGAGGTCGGGAAGGATGCCGACCTGGTGCTCTTCGACCCGGCCGCGCACCGCACCCTCCGCCAGTCCGATCTCCACCACACGAGCGACTTCACGCCCTACGAAGGGATCGCGGTCCAGGGGCTCGTCCGGAGCGTCTTCGTCCGGGGCCGGCCGGTGATCCGTGACGGGCGGTCGGTCGTGGACCGCGGATTCGGCCGGTTCGTCGAACGCGGGCCGGCGGGCGAATGACCGCGGTCTTCCAGCA